>JAZDDD010000746.1:0-10207 GCA_036679545.1 Gemmatimonadota bacterium
GTGATACTGGACCTCAGTGTCACGGCCGTTGTGGTCTGTTGCAAACGTCCGAATAGATACTCGGTGTTGCCACCGATGTCCGGTGCGTTGAGGAATTGCCATTCGCTCCGGTTCCAATCGATCCGTGGAGACAATGAAAGATCCACATTGCTTGTTGGTCTCCACGCCACCTGAGCATTCACACCACCACCGCGCCCACCGGACTGGTCCTCACGATACCCCCAACCTGACGCGCTCCCTCGGAAGGTGCGTCGAGAATCTGTTGCGAGGCCGATCCAGCCATTCAACTGCCCGGGTGTTTTTATGTTTGGACCACCGCGAAGTCGTGTGGACGACGTGCCACCGAACTGCCGATTGACACCCAACCACCCACTCCAATAGTTGAGGAGCGTGTAGTTGACGTTGACGTTCCCGCCGGTGTTGTTGCGATCCCAGCCGTAGTTCCACACGGACCATTGATTGAAGTTGAGGTTGAACCGGCGGAATACTTTTCCCGGCTCCAACCAGCGACGGTTGAGCCACAACCACTGTAACGAACGGTCGGCATTTCGTTGGAATCCGATATCGTTTACTTCGAAGCCGGGCGACCTGGTATCGAGCCCCAACCTCCACCGCCAATTACCTGCGGTGCGACCCCCATTGACGCTCGCGCTAAAGCCCGAGAGTGAGGTTCGATCCGTACGAAGTACCGTGTAGTCGTTGTCAGGCCGTTGGAAATAGCGAGCAGGTGATTGTTGTGTCCGTGTGATAGCCTCTGCAGATCCACGGACATGACTGCCAACCACTCGACCGTTTATAGAATACGTATTGTCTGCAAACCGGTGCGACCAATCCAGGCCACCCGTCCACGCTCGGTCGTGTAGGAAGCTTAGACGGTCCGGTACAGCTCGCTCAACGGCCGTACCGAAGAGTCCCACTTGTGTCAAACCACCCCGAAAATCTCGAGCGAGCCGGCCAACGACATATCCCGTGCGTGGCTCAACAACATCTCGGAACCTCTGACCATCGACGTCAATGACGTTGGCACCCTCTTCATCGGTTAATGCGCCTGTAAGACCCACCGTCCAACCGTCAGCTGTCTTACCCGACAACTTCGCAGCCGCGAGGATCGTCGTTCGGTCCACGCGCTCTGCGACACCATTGCGGGTGTTTGCCCTGCCCTGGGGTCGGCGACCGATGCGACGCGTGTAGAAGAGTTCTTCCTGTGAGCCGTCACCATCACCATCCGAAATACGAAATTGAAAAATGTCGAGACCCTCGGTAAAAAACGGTCGGCGTTCTGCAAAGAATGTCTCGAATGCGGAGAGATTTACCTGCGCGGGATCAGCCTCAACTTGCCCAAAATCCGGATTCACCGTTGCAGACAATGTTAGCGCGGAGCCAATGCCGACCTTGATGTCCGCGCCCGCGGCTACGACCTGATCCCGTCCCGTTCGGAAAGGGTTTCCGACAACGGCCTGTCGTGTATTCATTTGTGCGACCGTATACGGCAAGATTTCCAAGCGTCGAGGTGGTGCGATGTTGTTGATCCCGGCGAGATCGCCAAACAACGAAACCCTCCCCGATGCGTTTTTCGGGATCAACCTCCAGTGTTGAATTTCATTGTTGCGATTGATGCGACGCGTGACGTTGAAACCGAACGTCTGTATGTCTTTTTGCGAGAACCTCAATTGGTTGAACGGGATCACGAGTTCCGCCGACCAACCTTCGCTGTCGATAACCGTCCGAGCGTCCCACACGGCATCCCACCGATCATCTTCGTTCGTATCATCAAACAGATATGAGTCGCGCCGCACACCGGCCGCGTTCACGGAAAAAACAAACCCCGTACGGCCGTCGTGATACGAATCGATCATGATCCGCACTTCATCGGACGGTGACTGCTCGTCTCGACGGGTGAGTAACGCCGCAATGCGCTCCGGCTCAGAATCGTATGCCCTGACTCCCACGTACAGTGCTTCGTCCGTATAGACCACGCGGAACTCGGTGCGCTCCGTTACCGCGGCTCCTTCGTCGGGATCTTGTTGGATAAAGTCAGAAAAGACCTGCGCGGTCTCCCACACGGCGTCATCGAGGATTCCGTCCAGACGCGGTTCCACGGACGTCCTCGTGGCCATTGCCACGACGGCCACAGGAATTCGTCCCGCTGACTCTTGGGACAGCTGAGCCGAAACGCCAATCGGAGCGAGAAAGGTGCAAAACTGTATGATACGGTGAAGAACGCGGATCGGCACTCAACCCCTCCAGATTGAACAAATACGCGAAGCAGTGCGGTAGAACGTGGTGTTATCGTTGCTTAGACACCTCCAGGGATCGAAAGGTTGCCTACGAAAAAAGATCGAACTCGAGCGGCTCCGCAACCGGACGAATACAGTCCGGGTCGTCGTGTTTTATAGAGTTCACTCGGTCTGACACCGCATGAATCTTCATTGCTGAAGCAGGGAACGGCCGCAAGAGATGAGAGATTTTTGACACGGGATTGTCCCCATCGAGCCAACACTCATAGGCGGTGGGTGACACCAACACCGGCATGCGGTCGTGGATGGAAGCAAGAAGTGAGTTGGGGGTCGTCGTGATAATCGTACAGCTGACCAGGCTCTCACCCGTGTTAGCATGCCACTCGTCCCACAACCCTGCAAAGGAAAATAGATCGCTGTCACGAAGTCCTATGCGATACGGCTGCCGCCAACGATCTCTTTGGCGCCACTCGTAGAATCCGTCTGCGGGAACGAGACACCGCCGGTGTTCCAAAGACAAGCGAAACGGCGATTTCTCGTGCGCAGTTTCGCTACGCGCGTTGATCAATAACGGTCCATGGCCAGGACCGGGACCACCAGCGGGTAGGAGACCCCATCGCGCCAGGTCAAACACTCGTTTTTCCCCGGAGCCCGCACGTACGATGCCCACGTTTTGCGTGGGGGCAAGGTTGTAACGTGGCTCCCAGGTCGGCTCGACCTCTAGACCAAAATGTTCTGCGATGTCCTCCGGAGGGACTCTGAGTGAAAAACGACCGCACATCTGACCGATTCTCCAACCTTTCCTATTAGTACAACATCTAAACGTATGGAGATTCTGGAACCTCATGGGCCTCGCGCCGTAGGGTGCCTACGAAACCGGTGGCACGGGAGCCATGAAGTCGAACCAAGAAAAGAACCACACGAAGCAAGGGAGAGGCAACATGACTGATGGGTGGATGATCCGCGGGGTTTTCACAACGACAATCCTGCTTACAGCACTGGCGCTTCCCACGGCTACCGAGGCCCAAGCCTCAGGATCGTACAGCCTCTCAGGGGACATCGTATCGATCTACAACTTGGTGGGCGAAGTGTCCGTCTCTGGCGGGACCGGATCAAACGTGTCCGTAGAGATTGATGCGCAAGGACAAGACGCGGGCGACCTCACGGTCGAAACCGGACCGATCGGATCAGCGGAGACACTGCGCGTCATCTACCCCGACGATCGCGTGCGATACACGGGCGAGGCGTTCCGCGGCCGGACGCAAATGCGTGTGCGAGAGGACGGCACTTTCTACGACGACCGCGGACGTCGGCGCGGCCGGCGGGTTGAGATTTCGAATCGAGGGCGCGGCCTCGAAGCACATGCCAACCTCACCATTCGAATTCCTACCGGTCGGTCGGTAAACGTTTACTTAGGTGTCGGAGAGGTCACAATATCGAACGTCAATGGAGACCTTCGCATTGATGTCGGTGCGGCACGCGTCGAATCCGAACGGACACGCGGCCGTTTGAACATCGATACAGGTTCCGGATCCGTCGATGTCAGGAACGCCGAGGGCAACGTGACGATCGATACAGGTTCAGGCTCCGTGACCATCAATGACGTCTCCGGCGACAATCTACACGTTGACACGGGATCAGGATCCGTGACCGGATCGGACATCACCGTGGGTGACCTGAACGTGGATACGGGTTCGGGCAGGATAACCCTCTCCTCGGTGCGAACCACGGACGCGATCCTGGATACGGGCTCCGGATCCGTACGGCTGGACCTTTTGGAAGACATAGACAATCTAGAAATAGACACCGGTTCCGGCAGCGTCACAGTCACCCACACCAGTGACTTCGGGGCGCAACTCGAACTTGAGTCGAGCAGCGGTGGCATTGAATTCGACGCACCGGTGACTGTCCGGCGTTTCTCACGCCAAACGTTGACGGGAACGATTGGGGATGGACGTGGCCGTGTTCATGTCGATACGGGATCAGGAAGCATTCGGTTCCGGCTACGAGGATAGCGGATTAACGATTGCAGACTAACGATTTTCGATGGCAGGAATTCAGCCTTCAATGTCACACATGTGACATTGAAGGCTGATTGTACCTCAGTCTACTCCAACGACGCGCAATCACGATGCCGTAGTTGGCAAGAAAACCCACCGTCCCCGCGTGGAATCCCACAACACTCTGATTGCCGGTGATGTACAGGGACAGTGTCAAAGCCAGACCAGCCAGGATGCCCGGAAGAATATCGCTCACGGTATAAGCGCGCTCGTGCGCACGATCGTGTAACGATCCAAAAACAAAAGCCGGCGACAACTGCATCAAAATCTCGAACTTAACAATGAGCAGCCCCCACAGGGTCATCCTCGGACGCATGGCCAGGCCGATGGCAACGATCATGATGATGACACCAGCAATAGCAAGTGGTCTAACCAGTTTGTCCGCTTGCTCGTGAGTGAGGTTGCGTCGTCGTGCAACGACATCCTTGGTGACAATCGACGACAGTGACAATAGGCAGGAATCGGCGGTGGACATCGTGGCTGCTACGATAGCAATCATTACCACCAATGCAGGATAGTACAGTGCCACGTTACTCTCTACGATGTACCGCAGCACGCGAAATGTGACTCGATCGGCCGTTGCTGGATCGATTTGTGGAAACACGGCGACCCCGGTAGCGCCAATGAAGACCGCAGCCGTCGATACAACCAACGGGACGACGGCTAAGGTGCCCAGTGTTGACCGCAACGCAGGAAGGTTGCGCGCCGAATAGATTCGTTGGATGGCCTGGGGGTACAACGGCGCGCCGAAACCCAAGAGCATCACGTTGCTGAGCCACGCAAAGCACATGCGCCAGTTCGGATTCGCTACGAATTCAGGGTGTAAAAGATTGACGGTCCGCACGACGGCATCGGGACGTCCAACCTCTCGCCAAATGAGCACCACGATGAGCACCAAACCCACGATCATCAGGAGGCCCTGTACCGTGTCAGTCCATGCAACCGCGCGCATTCCACCCATCGTGGTGTATGCCGCAATGACGGCACCACCGATAACGACGGCTATCCAATAGGGGGTTTCTCCGCCACTGAGCGCGTCAAATGCCACCCCCAACGCCATTAACTGCGCCAGAAGGAAGTTGGTCAACGCCGCGACAAAAACAGCGACCGACACATAGTTTAGCACACCGTTGCCAAATCGATGCGCCAGGAAATCCGTAGGCGTGATGAAGTGCTCGGCGCGTGACAACCGGTAGAGTGACGGGGCAAACAGCATAAAGCCCGCGACGAGTGCGACACCAAACGTGACACTCATGATGAGCGCCAACCCATCACGCACCGTTTGGCCGGGTATGCCGGAGAATGCGTTACCGCTGTATTGTGTCGCAAACCAGGTCAACACCAAAAGCCCAAAACCAAGTGACCGGTTCGCGAGCACGAGTTCGGTGAGGGTCGTCTGCTTCCGATTTTTCCGGGCAGCCGCGCCGATGACGAGCAACAGCACGGCGAAAAGCAGACTTCCGAAAACAAGATCGACCGGCAGGTCAATCAAGAGTCTCGTCCCTCCACAAACGCATTATGCCCCAGGTGACCACTGCGGCAAGCACGACCGTCCATCCCATGCTCCACCAGAGCCACAGCGGAATACCCGCTACCATCCGCACCGCCCGACCGGCAAACGCAAAAGGAACGGTGGCGAAGGTGAGGATCGCAACCGTCGCGATGAACGCGCGATGACGTATCGGTTGATCGGACATGGGCATTGGTGTGTGATGACGTGCGTCCAAGCTAACAGCATCCCGCCGGACACTGCCAGCCGCTGCTTCCCTCGCGTGCTTGCACGTCGCCGTGGCTACGGCGCCACGTCCCGCCCGTTCCCTTCCATCTGATACGCAAACATGCCAGCTTAAAACGCCCCCAAATCAAGAGGACCGGAGATGTTCAGAGCCAACACGCTGCAGCCATACCTCGCAACGTCATCACTCGTATTGCTAATGGCGTGCATAGCCGTTGAGCCTGGGCGCAACTCCAGTGGGAGTCAGGGAGCCGTAACAGCAGGACATCCTCTGGCTGCACAAGCCGGTCTCGACGTGCTCCAGTCTGGTGGCAACGCCATGGATGCGGCGGTGACGATGGCCGCGATGTTGGCGGTAGCTCGGCCCCACATGAATGGACTGGGGGGCGACATGTTCTTGTTGTACTACGACGCCGCATCGGATTCCATGTACGCGCTGAACGGTTCCGGACGTTCCGGCTCCGCGGCGACTCTCGCGGACCTCCACGCGATGGACCTCACGGAAATGCCGGAGACCGGCCCGAAAAGCGTATCAGTTCCCGGCGCTGTGGGAGGTTGGGCCAGCGCCCTCGAACGCTTTGGAACACGCTCATGGGGTGATGCCCTGGCACCCGCTGCCGAACTTGCCGCTGCCGGGTTACCGGTTTCGGAGCGGCTTGCACTCGATATCGCAGGTCAACAGGAGAAACTGTCAGCCGAACCGGAAGCCGCAAGCATTTTCCTGCCAGGCGGTGAACCGCCGGTTGCAGGGTCTACACTCGAGATGCTCGACCTGGCACAAACGTTCACACGGCTACGGGAAAACGGTCCCACAGAGATGTACACCGGGCAAACGGGACGTCGGATCGCCGAATTTATGGGTGAACGGCAGGGCCTGTTGATTGCTGCCGACCTTGCCGCATACGAGCCGGTGTGGACCGAGTCGATCAGTGTACCGTACCATGACTTAGAAGTCGTTGCGTTTCCGCCTAACACACAGGGTGTGGCGCTCCTTGCTGAGTTAACGATGATGAGTCACTTTGACGTCGGGGCCCTGGGACACAATAGCGCGGATTATCTGCACACCATCACCGAAGTGATTCGACTGGCATTCGTGGACCGCGATACCAGCGTAGCCGACCCGGACTATATGCGCGTGACGGTCGCAGACCTCCTGGAGACCAACCGGTTACAAACCTTGGCGGCGGGGATTGAACCAACTGGAGTCGCGCCAGCAGCATTGGTTGCCATGGACAACGACCACCCCAACACCGTTTACATCACCGCGGCGGATCAACACGGCAATGTCGTCTCGATGATTCAAAGTCTATTCCATGCATTTGGGTCCGGACTGGTCGTGCCGGGAACGGGCGTCGTTTTACACAACCGGGGTTCCTTGTTCCGGCTCGATCCAGAACACGTGAACGTCTTTGGACCGGCACGAAGGCCTTATCACACATTGAGCCCTGCAATGGTCATGCGGTGGCGTTTGGCACCCCGGGGGGAGACGGCCAGACACAAACACTGCTACAGGTACTCAATAACATCCGATTCTTCGGCATGACACCGCAACAAGCAATCGACGCACCACGTATCCGGCGGCTGCCAAATGGTTCGCTTGCCATAGAGGATCGCATCCCGGCGGGCATCAGAGAGCAACTGGGTGCACGCGGTTACACCGTGCTGACGCGATCCGGACTGACAGCCGAATTCGGAGGAGCACAAGCGATTCTCATCGACTCTGAACGTATGTTTCGGGCGGGAGCTGACAGACGGCGTGAGGCGTGGTCCCTAGCCTACTAGGACGACGCGTATACGCTGGTAGTTTTCGTTTCAGGCATACGAAAGGGTACAATGCCACAAATTAGTCTCGGCGTGGTAGCAAACACCTGGCACACTGACATTCCTGTCATGTTAGACCGGCTCGTGCACACGGCCCGCGTCCATGGCGTGACGTTGCGCCCAGAATCCGCACTCCAACCCATCTGGCCTTCGAACGAGTCATGTCACCTGCTAACGGACGCGGATTCACTCGACGGACTGTTAACACTCGGCGGCGACGGCACACTCCTTCGAGGAGCAGGATTACTGGGACCAAAAGGACCACCCATCCTTGGCGTCAACTTGGGGCGAGTTGGCTTTCTGACCACCGCGTCCATGCACGGCTTCGACGCGGCCATTGAGGCGTTCGTCACCGGCAAGTACGAGGTTGACGAACGATCCACTTTGGTGGCAGAAATGATACCCCGTAACGGCCGCGAGCCACGAACCGCACTCAACGATGTCGTCGTGCATCATGCCGGTGTAGCCCGGGTCCTGCAAGTGCGTGTTTGGGTGGATGAACAGGAAGTGGGTCAATACAGCGCTGACGGGATCATCGTGGCGTCGCCTACGGGGTCGACCGCTTATTCGATGAGTGCGGGCGGTCCAATCGTCACGCCAGACGTGGACGTCATGATCGTCACGGCAATCAGCCCACATACACTGGCCGTTCGACCACTCGTGGTGGCTGGCCACTCGACCATCCGAATCGAACCGCTGTTGCGCCGTCCCTCCGAGGTACAAGTTGCCTACGATGGCGAGGAGGGCGCCGTGGTGACACCCGGAGATTCGATCGTCGTACGACGTGGAGAGCGCACCATACGTCTTGTGCGTCTAGGGCAGGAAGGGTTCTTCAGTCGAGTACGACAAAAACTGCATTGGGGGGATCTGTCGGATCGAGAGGAGGCAGTATCAATGGGCAGCGATACATAATCTATTGATCCAACGAAGGCGGTATTCCTTTAGCGGTGACAGGATGAGCACCGGAGCGTGGGTTGATCATTGCGGATTAACGATCTGCGATCAACGATCTTGAGAATGCCAAATCAAAAACCGTTAATCGCAAATCGCTAATGATTGGCCTCAGTTGTCCGTGGAATTCCCAAAACGCTGTGCAATCCGTTGCAACTCGGCCTGTATGTCGTCTTCTGCCATCCAACGACCTCGAATCATCACACCGGCACGGTCGGCAACGTTTGCAATGTCTCGGAGGGGATTCGAGTTTAAGAGAATGATGTCCGCCCGCTTGCCAACCGCTATTGTGCCAAGTGCATCTTGGCGTTGGAAGTACTCACCAACGTTTCGTGTACCAGATACCAATATTTCATATGGTGACATCCCAACATCGGCCATTGCTTGCATCTCACGGTGAAGTGAAAAGCCGGGCACACTAAAGATCTGGGGTGAATCTGTTCCCATGAGGATCGTGACACCGCCGTCGCTCAGCGCTTTGAGCACGGTGTTACGGTTTTGCGCGAAACGTTCCGCGGCTGCCATGTTGGACGGTTGCCGATTCCGTAATGCCTCAATCCAGTTGTTCGTCGTAGGTACGCCGGGCGTATCTGCACGGGGCCAATACTTGAGTTCGGGCAGTGCGCTCATTTCGTCAACATCACCGAGCCCAATCACACCGACTTCCCATAACACCATGGTGGGAACCACCGCGGCATCCGCATCGCGAAGAACACGCACCACGCGAGCGAGTTTTTCCTCGTCGATTGGACCGTTTACCGCCCCGATATACTCAAGAATCCCATCGAGATGATCGAACGTCTCTTGACCCATTTCTATTGCATGCATCAAACCGACACTCGCGGGAACGTGACCGCCAAAACGTATTCCGACCTCAGATGCCGCATTTGCCATCGAGTCATATTGTTCTACCGTGAGACCCGGGTGAACTTTCAACAGATCCCACCCGTCCTCTTTTTGCTGGCGAACCCGCGCCGCCGCTTGTGTGGCAGAAGAAACAGTACGGTTGTTAAAACTTGGACCCGCAAGGTAAAGACTTGGCCCGAACAACCTGCCGGAATTCGTGCGTTCGCGCAGCGCCAGTTGCCGGGGTAACCCCAACATACCACGCACGGTTGTGACACCGTTGGCCGCGTACAGAAACATCATGTCATCTTCGGCTTGCGAACTTGCCTGACTACTCACCGTATGACCATGCATCTCCACCAGACCGGGCATAACATATTTGCCCGTAGCATCGATACGGCGTGCTCCGGCAGGAATATCGATCGTACCCGATGGTCCCAACCCCACAATGCGGAAACCGCGAACCAAGACTGTCTGTCCAGTGAGTACCACGTCCGACGTCATCGTAACCACGTTCGCGTTTTCAAAAGCAGTCACGCCGGGGACCTGTGCCACCA
>JAZDDD010000747.1:0-5876 GCA_036679545.1 Gemmatimonadota bacterium
ACACGTCGATGACTTCTGCCGTTCGGTCTCGCGTTAGCCTAACAACCGCGAAAACGTCGTCACCCGCCGTCATCGAGCCTCCCTCATCATGACGCTAACACCGATAGACGTGCCGATGTCTGATTGGACTCATGCTCGATGCGGGTTAACCCATGATGTAAAAGCAGGGATACCGTTAACAAAATGACTGCGCCAGTCTGGTGTAGCGCTGCGATGATGATGGGGACTGCCAAAACTAGCGTCGCGATGCCCAGACCCACTTGAGCCAATGCCACGACGGGCAGCACATTCAACCACTTTCCTGCGGTGCCGATTACACCGTGCCTGCGACCTTTAAGCCACACGGCTACGATGCTGGTAAACGTCAACACACCAATCCAACGATGGTTGAACTGCACGGCAGCAACGTTTTCGAAAACGTTCTTCCACCACGGATCCAAAGTAAAGTAGCCCGCCGGTACAAAACGCCCACCCATGAGGGGAAACGAATTGTACGCCATCCCTCCGTCGATTCCGGCAACGAATGCTCCGGCTATTGCGGTGACGAAAATGAGTGTGGTCAGGATGCCTGAGTATTTTCGGAGACCACGCAGTGTTAAACGTGGAGGACCTCTGGATTCTTTTTTCCAAAGAAGGTCGGCGGCTGTCCAAACTGCGATGACGTAAACGACAAGGGCCAAACCGAGGTGTGCGGCGAGACGATATTGGCTGACGTCGGTCCGTTCGGTCAAACCACTGGTTACCATGATCCAGCCCAGCGCGCCCTGGGCACCCGTGAGCACCAGAATGGCGAGCGGTTTAGTGAGCCACCCTTTGATCCAAAAAATGACAAGCGGTACCGCGATGGCAAGTCCGATGAGGCGGGCCCACAGGCGGTGGGTGTATTCCCAAAAGTAGATGGACTTAAATTGCCCGAGGGTCATGCCTCGGTTCAGTTCCTGATACTCGGGGATCTGTTGATAGTCGAGGAAAGCTTTTTGCCATGCCTGTTCTGTGAGCGGTGGGAGTACGCCGGACACCGGGGCCCACTCAGTGATTGAGAGCCCGGACTCGGTCAGACGAGTGATGCCGCCAATCACGACAACCAATAGCACCATGGCGGCCCACCAGGTCAACCACTTGCCCAGTATGCGTCGGCGCCCGGGTTCGATGTCGTCATAGGGAAGCACGATGGCGTTCCTTGTTGTTGACAAATGCGTGATCGAGACCAGCGTCACTCGTTGCGGCCTGAACCTGCTTTACGTATTTGGCATACCAAGCGAGATATCGCTCCAACCTGTCTTTTTGGTAGGAAGGTGTGCGCAGGCCATGTGACTGACCCGGGTAAACAACAAGCTGTGTCTCCACACCACGGCGTCGTAATGCCTGATATAACTGCTCGGAGTTTTGGATTGGCACATTCCAGTCATCTTCGCCACCCATGATGAGTGTCGGTGTGGTTACGTTTTCGACATAGGTAAACGGTGAGATACGATCCCAAGCGTCCGGTGTCTCCCACGGCAATCCCAACTCACTTTCCCATTGCCGTTGATAGTGATCGTGTCCGTAGTTGGCGCGGTAAAAAACTTCACTTGCGCCTGTAATAGCACCCTTGAACCGATCCGTCTTGGTAATCACGTAGTTCGTGAGAATACCGCCGTACGACCATCCGCCGACACCGAGTCGATTTGGATCGGCATATCCTTCCTCGATTGCGAAGTCCACGCCACCCATCACGTCTTCAAAATCTTTGTTCCCCCAATCTGCCCAGATGGCATGTGAAAAATCTTGCCCGTACCCGGACGAACCGCGTGGATTCGCTGTGACGACGACGTAACCCTGCGCGGCAAACAGTTGCGCCTCGAAATTGAAACTGTGTGAAAATTGCGCGACGGGGCCGCCATGGATTCGCAGCAGCGTTGGGTAACGTAAACCGCCGCGGTACCCCGGTGGCAGATAGACGAACCCTTCGATTTCGGTACCGTCTTTACTTGGGAACGTGACGTTCCTGACGTCCCCCAGGGTACGTTGCGACATCCACTCGTCATTTTCGAAGGTCAGCTGTCGTAGGTCCCCGTTATCTACCGCGAAGATTTCATTGGGGCGGTCAATGTGACCCACAAGCACGGCTAACTTTCCGTCCGGACCGAATGTTTGATCGCGGACTGCCAACGGTCCGCTCACCGGACGGTCCAGGTTTCCGTCAGATACACGCACTCGAGTCAGATGGTTTTCGGCGCTGTCCTCGACACGTGCGTAAATCCACCGCCCGTCATCGGAAAACATTGGCCCGCTGAAGTTCCTATCGGTGTCCTGAGTCAACAATCGCCGTTCGGTTCCCAACACGGATGCGATCGCAAGATGACGGGTTGCATACCAGATCAATTCCGGTTCGACGACCGTCGTGTACGCGATCCACTGTCCGTCCGGGCTCCACACCGGCGAGGTATCCGATCCCGGGTTCGACGTGACCTGTAACAGCGTCTGACCCTTGTCGGTGTTGGCCGCCGCGACGATCCATATGTCGGAATTGAAGTTGCCGTCCGGTTCTTGAGTGCGATTGCTTACGAAGGCTATCTGACTACCGTCGGGACTCCAGGCACCCTGAGACTCGTTGTAGTTACCGGATGTAATTTGCGTCAGTGCTTTCGAAAGCACGTCAAAGACGTAGAGATGCGTGTGGCGGTTACCCGTGAGATAACCGGTGCCGTCACGTTTGAACTGCAACCGGTCAACGACCCACGGTTCTTGAACATCGGATTCTTCTTTGTCGTTTTCTTCCTCCGGATCCCGAATCGAGAGCAACAGCCGGGCACCATCCGGTGACCATTCATAACCCGATACCCCGTGTTCGACATCAGTGAGTTGTTGAGCCTCGCCGCCCCTACGGTCCAGAACCCAGACCTGTGAACTACCACCGGCGCGAGATGCCTGGAATGACAGGTATCTGTTGTCCGGACTCCAACTCGGATTGCTGGCGGAAGACCCGGTTGTGGTCATCGGGAGTGGGTCACCGCCTGCGAATGGTACCATCCACATGCGGGTTTCTGACTTCTCGTCTTCCAAACTTGTTTGCGACACGGTGTAGGCTACCCACTGTCCGTCTGGACTGATCCGCGGACTTCCAACACGCCGGATTTCGAAGAGATCATCCACGTCTAGGGGCCGCGGAGTCTGTCCGAATGCGGGATGTACGATGAAGGTGACGAGGGCCAATACCAGATAGTGACGCATCGAAACTCCTCTTCGGCTTCGGTGATTACCTGTAAAGCGGGAGCCGATATGAACCAATCGGACCAGTCATCTGTGAGATGCGCTGGTCCGACCGAATGAAAAGAGGCGGAGGGCCGGGGACTCGAACCCCGAAGGGATTGCTCCCGGCGGTTTTCAAGACCGCTGCCTTACCAGTTAGGTCTAGCCCTCCCGGAATTGGTAACCTAATCGACCGTTGCGGGCATCCCAACCGGAATCTGATAAAGCGGCGAGAGGAGGTGGCCTCAGGGAGTTTGTGGTGTGTGACCCCGTCGATGGAAACCGACTCTCTTGGCGGCAGGTCCGCCTTGTGCGGACTTGAGATTGGATATTTAGTAAGTGTTAACTTACTTTAAGATCATGATATGATAAGTTAAAACTTACCGTTTAATATAATTTCAATAAGCTGTAGTTTGCTAGCCTTAAAGGTAAATCATGTCTCTGCAAAGAGATAAACTGACAATCAGACAGCTGAACAGGAAACTCGAGAAGTTTCATCACTTGAGATCGATAGCACCGCCTCGCAAGGGCTGGATCAGCGAGATACGACGGGCCTTGGGGATGTCAGCGAGTCAGTTGGCAACACGAGTGAACGTGACACGTCCAGCGGTCAGTCAATATGAGAAAGGTGAGGTGGATGCTACAATAACCCTCGAAACACTTCACAAGGTCGCCGCAGCGCTCGGGTGCGAGTTCGTGTATGCACTAGTGCCGAAAACGTCACTGGATGATCTCCTCCACAGGCAAGCGCACGCGGTCGCGACGAAGATCATTGAGCGGACCTCTCACTCCATGCGGCTCGAAAAGCAAGACGTATCCGAGAGCGAGATCAAGAAACAGATCGAAGATCTCACCCAACACCTGCTAGTGGATCGGCCTCGGACGTTATGGAATGACATCGAAGATTGAGGACGGGGAAGGGACAACACCGCTGGATCCCGATGAAGCGGAAGGCCTAATTCCGACGCACATCACGACCTTCGAGGAGTTAAACGAGTGGGAGCAGGTCAACATTGTGCGCAGTGATGGTTGGGTGAACTCCCAGCTCAACGGTGATATACTCTCGCCGACGTTCGTTAGAGAACTTCACAGAAGGATGTTCGACAAGACATGGGAGTGGGCGGGACGATACCGGACGACGGACAAGAACATCGGCATAGATTGGAGAAACGTGCCGGAGGCGGTCCACGACCTTTGCGAGAATGTCTCCTGCTGGTTGGACGAGCAGGTATACGATATGAGTGAAGCAGCGGCTCGATTTCATTACCAGCTTGCACACGTCCATCCGTTTCCGAACGGGAACGGTCGTCACGCCCGACTGATGACGGACACACTCCTCCGTTCCAAAGGGCAAAGGCGTTTCACGTGGGGTAGTGGGGAGCAGATGCAGTTTGGCACAGCACGAGAGGAGTATATCCTGGCACTCCGCGCGGCGGACGGACACGATTTCAATCCGTTTTTTAGATTTTTGGGCATCAGACCGTGACTCTTGCCGATATCCGCGATACGCTGCCTTCGAAGTCGCTCTCTGGGGAAATCCGGGTTGGGCGGATCGAAAAGCTCGTGAGTGACGTAGCGTGAGCGTCTTCGATCCCAACCGCCCCTTCAACACGTTGCCCGAACTCCCACCAACCGCAGAACTCGAAACACGCAACATCCTCAAGTCCGCCATAGACGCCCACCGCGTACTCGGCGAGCTGAAAGGCGTTGGCGCTGTGATCCCCAACCAGTCTCCTGGTCAACAGCATCGTGCTCCAGGAAGCCAAGGCATCGTCGGAGATCGAAAACATCGTCACCACCAACGACGAGCTGTATCGCACGATCGGTCGCGAAGACATCGGCGCAGATTCAAACGCCAAAGAAGTGTTGCGTTACCGCGAGGCGCTGTGGCACGGGTTCGAGACCATCAAACGACGCCCTATCAGCACCAACCTCATGGTAGAGATGGTAGGAATCATCAGGCGAACGGACGCGGGAATCCGTCGGACACCTGGAACGAAGATCAGCGCCGGGGGCGGTCGTACGGTATACACACCACCGGAGGGGGAACCCCGCATTCGTGACCTGCTCGGCAATCTGGAGATCTATATCCACGCCGAGGACGGGGTGGATTCGCTGGTCAAGCTCGCGGTCATGCACTACCAGTTTGAGGCCATTCACCCGTTCACCGACGGCAACGGCCGGACGGGTCGGATACTCAACATTCTCTTTCTCATAGAAAAAGGTTTGCTCGACATCCCGGTCCTCTACCTGAGCGAGTACATCATCCGGACCAAGGCGGACTACTACGAGGGACTCCGGCGGGTCACGGAACAGGGAGCCTGGGAAGATTGGGTGCTATACATGCTCCGCGGCATCGAGCAGGCGGCGGTCCGTACCAGAGAGCGGATTGCGCGCATCAGGGAGCTGATGGATGAGTGGGAGCAACGGGTGGCTCGAGAAACCGGTAACCCTCATACGAAGGCGTTGGTGGAGCTGGTGTTTTCCAATCCCTACACCAAAATCGATTTCGTCGTGAACGCCGGGATTGCCAAGCGAGAAACGGCCTCAAAATATTTGAAGAGAATTGAAATGACCGGTCTGCTACGCGGGGTGAAACGCGGCAGGGAGACCTACTACGTCAATGAGCCGCTCATGCGGGTGTT
>JAZDDD010000748.1:0-10378 GCA_036679545.1 Gemmatimonadota bacterium
AAATTGGCGCGTCACATTCGATCTGAGGGCGCGATGAAGGGCGTTGTGGCGTTGGGTTCCCAACCTGACGACCAGGTACGCGACGTCCTGCGACGTAGCCCGTCGATGCGGGGTCTTGATCTGGCGTCAAAGGCTACGGTCACCACCGAAAAGGTCGTAAAATCCAAGTCTCCCGTGAAGCACCGGATTGTGGCTTACGATTTCGGTATGAAACAAAACATCATCCGCCTCCTCACGGCCGCGAATTGCGAAGTCACGGTGGTGCCAGCCCAGACCACGGCCTCTCGGGTCAAAGAGCTGAAACCGGATGGGGTTTTTCTTTCGAACGGGCCCGGGGATCCATCGGCGGTCGAGTACGCAATCCCAGAGATCCGAACGCTGGCCGACTCAGGTATTCCGATATTCGGGATCTGCCTGGGGCACCAACTTCTGGCCTTGGCGTTCGGAGCTGAGACAAGGAAACTTCCATACGGCCATCGTGGAGGTAACCACCCGGTTCGGGATTTATCAGACGGAAAAGTACTAATAACCAGCCAAAATCATGGTTTTGCGGTGGAAGGAAGCCCAAATGAGGTCCCAGGTGCCAATTCACTCGAAGTCACCCACCTTAACCTCAATGACCACACCGTCGAAGGGGTTCGCCACCGGGAACTCCCAGTTTTTGCAGTACAGTATCACCCAGAAGCCGCTCCAGGGCCTCACGACGCTCGTGATCACTTCGAAGAATTCCTGCAAACTCTTGACAGGCAATAGGTAAGCTCCTATGTTGACCCCCCTTGCCGGCCCACTTTCGGGCCGTCAAGGGATCTCCTTGAACGAGGGGCAAATGACCAAGGCCGATCTCGTGGAGAAGGTAACGGCCAGCATTGCGCGTACCTCGGGCCCGATGATTTCCAAGAAGGACTGTGCCCGGGTGGTGGACGCTTTTCTCGATGCGGTGAAGGGTGCGCTGGCTGACCAGCACAATATCGAGATCCGTGGCTTCGGTACCTTCAAAATACGGCGACGTAAAACGCGCATGGCGCGAAATCCAAGGACTGGAGAGCCCGTACAGGTGGCTGCTCGCCCAGTACCGGTTTTCAAGCCATCAAAAGAGTTGCGCGCCATGGTCGCGTCCCCGGAAGATGCGGCCTCCGAATTCAGCGAGTACGTTATCGAGGCGGAGTAGGCCGGACGGCTTTGATCTCCCCCGCGATCGTGAGATCGTGGGGTTTTTTATGTAAATTGTCGGCGGTGAGTCCCGCTGTAGCTTTCCATACGGCCTGTCATGCAAATTACCGTTCGAGCCTTTGCCCAGTATGCTGAGTGGTTGGGAACAGACTGCCTTACATTAGAAATGCCGTCAACAGCTCGGATCTCCGACGCCGTGCAATCCCTCCGGGGCTCGGAGCCCAACGGCCATTTGTTGCCAGAGAAACCCTTAGTTGCCCTCAATCTTGAGCACGTACGGGAAGATCGAGTGCTGACCGACGGTGACGAACTTGCGTTGCTTCCGCCGTTGGCGGGTGGCTGAAGTGAAGTATTGGACACGCGCCCACATCGATGTGAACGAAATGCTCAAAACGGTGAGTGGGGTGGGTCGCGGAGGCACTGCCGTTTTCTTGGGGTCGGTCCGATCAGGTCCAGAGGATGGGCAAGTCGTGCGAATAGAATACACAGCATATGAGCCAATGGTGGAGGCCGAATTTGGCCGTATCGTAGACGAATCCAAGCGACGGTGGCCTGAGACCAAAGTCTCGGCCATCCACCGTCTCGGTGCGGTCCTCGCGGGTGAGGCATCGATCGCCGTGATTGCAGGTTCGCCGCATCGCGCAGAGGCATTTGCTGCGTGTCGATATGTCATTGAGGAGGCAAAAAAACGTTTGCCGGTGTGGAAGAAAGAAATTCTGGCCGATGGTCGAGAATCATGGAGGCCGAATCGCGTGGATGACACGTGGTCACACGAGCCATCCGCGGAAGCGGTTCGTCCTTCTTAGCAAACTGCTCGATGGGTTTATCGATCGGGCTCATTGAGCCGCGAATTCCGCCAAACACTGGCAACATCGCTCGACTGTGTGCCGCCACAGATACGGCTCTTCACATCATTGAGCCCATGGGTTTCAAATTAGACGACGATGGGCTAAAGCGGGCCGGGCTAGATTATTGGCCATCCGTTGATCTTTGGATGCATCCATATTGGCGGGAGTTTCGGGAATCGATTTCGCGCGAGCGATGTCTTTACTTCTCCTCGCACGGTACACGTTCGTATGTCGAGGCTCCTTATGCAACAAATTCCGTTTTGATATTTGGTAACGAGACCGATGGCATGCCCGAACGGATTCGAGAAAAGCACCCCGAGCAGCTTTTCAGAATCCCGATGCGCAGCACGATACGGAGTTTGAACCTGGCCACGGCGGTGGGCATCGTCTTATACGAGTGCATACGCCAAGTTGGAGTCGATATCGATAACGAAGCGGGCATGCAGTTGTCTACTTCCTAGCAAAGAACCCTCGGAAACAGGTAGGTCATGAACACGATCACGGTGGTGGGTGCAGGACACGTTGGTGCAACGGCGGCTCAGCGTGTGGCGGAAAAAGAATTGGCGCGACGTGTCGTGCTTATTGATGTGGTAGATGGTGTACCACAGGGCAAAGGCCTTGATCAGTGGGAATCCGCACCCATTGAAGGGTTCGACACACGTGTGATTGGGTCGAACAACTACGAAGAAGCCAAGGGAAGTGAACTCTTTATCGTGACGGCCGGCATTGCCCGCAAACCGGGAATGAGTCGCGACGATTTGTTAAAAACGAACATTGCCATCGTGAAATCGGTGGGCGCAGAAATCAAAAAGGCGTCGCCGAACGCTATTGTCATCGTTGTATCGAACCCGTTGGACATCATGTGCTGGGTTGCCAAAGAAGCCACGGGGTTTCCACGTGAACGGGTCATTGGCATGGCGGGCGTTTTGGATTCTGCGCGCTATCGGAGTTTCTTGGCCGAGGCGGCTGACGTTTCAGTTGAAGATATTCAAGCCATGGTACTCGGCGGGCATGGGGACACTATGGTTCCCATCACGTCGTACACAAACGTTTGTGGCATTCCAATTCAACAACTCATCGACAAACCTACGCTGGATGCGATCGTTGAGCGTACACGCAAGGGTGGTGCTGAGATTGTCGGTTACCTAAAAACGGGTTCGGCTTTTTACGCCCCGTCGGCGGCTGCCGTGCAGATGGCCGAGGCTATCGTGAAGGACAAGCGGCGTATCCTACCGTGCGCAGCTTGGTTAGAAGGTGAGTACGGTCTTAACGGACAGTATCTTGGCGTTCCGTGCAAGCTGGGCAAGAATGGCCTCGAGGCCATCATCGAGATTGAGCTGACCGAAAGCGAGCGCGCGGATCTGGTTAAGTCCGCGGCTGCCGTGCGTAGTACAATGGATTCAGTAACCCTCTAAGTTTCCACCTTAACGAGCGACTTCTATTGCGGCGTTTGCTCGCGTTTATCAAATCATCTGTCGGGAAGAAGTTCGCCATGGCGGTCAGTGGCTTGCTTCTTCTTGGATTTGTCGTGGCGCACATGGCGGGCAACCTCAAGGTGTTTCAAGGCGCCGAAAAACTAAATGGATACGCCGAGTTCTTGCGAGAAGTGGGAGCACCCATTTTTGGTCATGGCGAAATCCTGTGGATTTTTCGTGCCGGGTTGATTCTCGCGGTGGCCGTACACATCGTATCAGCAATCCAACTCACCGCCCAGGCTAAGGCTGCACGCCCCATTGCGTACCGAAGATCGGTCCATCTCGAAGACTCATACGCTTCACGGACCATGCGGTGGGGTGGCGTGATCATCGCTGCATTCATTGTATATCATTTGCTACATCTCACGTGGGGCACCGTACACAACGAATTCGTGACCGGTGATGTGTACCACAACATGATTACGGGATTTCAAGTGCTTCCGGTAACCCTGGCCTACACCGTGGCCACCGGCTTTCTCGGATTTCATTTGTACCACGGTGTGTGGAGTGCTTTGCAAACGCTCGGCATCAATCATTCGCGCCTGAACGGTGCCCGTCTCATGTCTGCGGGCGTCGCAATCGTGATTGTGGTTGGGTATCTCAGCGCCCCGTTTGCGATTCTCTTTGGTGTGGTCGAGTAGGGGAATATGGATCTTCGTGCTGGCGTTCCGCCCGGACCAATACAAGACAAGTGGCAGCGGCACCGCTTCGAGCTGAAGTTGGTCAATCCGTCCAACAAGCGAAAGTTGGAGGTTCTGGTGGTTGGCTCAGGTTTGGCGGGCGCATCGGCGGCCGCGTCCTTGGCCGAGCTAGGGTACCGCGTAAAGTGTTTTTGTTTTCAGGACAGTGCGAGACGTGCGCACAGTATCGCCGCGCAGGGTGGAATCAACGCGGCAAAGAATTATCAGAACGACGGTGACAGCGTCTACCGCCTGTTTTACGACACAATCAAAGGCGGCGACTTTCGCTCACGCGAAGCGAATGTTCATCGGCTCGCCGAAATTAGCCTCAACATCATCGACCAGTGCGCGGCCCAAGGTGTTCCGTTTGCCCGGGAATACGGCGGGCATCTGGCAAACAGATCGTTCGGTGGAGCACAAGTCTCACGGACGTTTTATGCACGTGGTCAAACGGGGCAACAACTTCTTCTGGGTGCGTACCAAGCACTGTCAAAGCAGATCGGTCTTGGTGCGGTACAGATGTTCCCGCGGACGGAGTTCCTCGATGTCGTTGTGATAGATGGCACGGCACGTGGCATCGTCACACGGAATTTGGTGACAGGCAAAGTCGAGACGCATGCTGGACATGCTGTGGTTCTTGCGACCGGTGGTTACAGTAACGTCTTCTACCTCTCGACGAACGCAAAAGGGTGTAACGTGACGGCCACGTGGCGAGCGCATCGTCGAGGAGCCGCTTTTGCGAATCCGTGTTTTACACAAATTCACCCAACTTGTATTCCGCACAGCGGCGATTATCAGTCGAAGTTGACACTCATGAGCGAGTCGTTGCGGAACGACGGTCGGATATGGGTGCCACAAGCAAACGGCGAGACCCGTCGCGCACGCGACATTCCTGACGCGGAACGTGACTACTATCTCGAACGTATTTATCCGAGTTTTGGGAATCTTGTACCACGGGATGTAGCATCACGTCGTGCGAAAGAAGTCGTCGATGGGGGGCAGGGCATCGGCGAACTGCGCAATGGGGTGTATCTCGACTTCAGAGACGCCATCAACCGGCTGGGTGAGCAAACGATTGCCGAGCGATATGGCAACCTGTTCGATATCTACCAGCAGATTACCGGTGAAAACCCAAGCGACGTGCCCATGCGCATCTACCCGGCGCCACACTATACGATGGGCGGACTTTGGGTCGACTACAATCTGATGAGCAACATTCCAGGACTTTTTGTCATTGGCGAGGCCAACTTCTCTGACCACGGTGCCAATCGGCTGGGTGCCAGCGCACTCATGCAAGGACTGGCGGACGGATATTTCGTCTTGCCGTACACGATTGGCGATTACCTGGCTCAAGTGAAGTTCGAGAATGATGATGTAGGGCACGCCGCCTTCGCCGACACGGTGAAACAGGTGCAGGAGAAAACTAAACGGTTACTGAACGTTAACGGCACACGTTCGGTGGACGATTTCCATCGTGAACTTGGCCAACTGATGTGGAATCATTGCGGCATGTCACGCACCGCCAGTGGATTACGGGAGGTGTTGAAGACCGTGCCGGAGTTGCGAGAACGGTTTTGGCGTGAGGTCCGGGTGTTGGGTAATGGCGACGACTTCAATCAGTCGCTTGAAAAAGCCGGGCGCGTCGCCGATTTTTTCGAATTCGCCGAATTGATGGCACGCGACGCGCTCGAACGCCATGAATCGTGCGGCGGGCATTTCCGTGAAGAACATGCCACGGCAGACGGTGAGGCGCTGCGCGACGACGAAAACTTCGCGCACGTTTCGGCTTGGGAGTTCACCGGTGTCGACAAAGACCCCGTGTTACATCGCGAACAACTTGAATTCGAGTACGTGCATCTCACCCAACGAAGCTACAAGTAGATGAGACTGACTCTTCACGTATGGCGTCAAGGTGGGCCTAAGCAAACCGGTGCCTTCAAACGTTATGAAGCCAACGACATCAGCGAACACATGTCCTTTCTGGAGATGTTAGACGTCGTAAACGAGCAACTCATCAAAACCGGCGAAGAACCGATCGCGTTCGAACACGACTGCAGGGAGGGTATTTGTGGGTCTTGTGGCATGGTCGTCAACGGTGTGCCGCACGGTCCAAAGGACGCCATCACGGTCTGCCAGCTTCATATGCGGACGTTTGCAGATGGACAAGAGATCTTTATAGAGCCCTGGCGCGCTTCGGCGTTCCCGGTGATAAAAGATTTGGTGGTAGACCGCTCAGCATTCGATCGAATTATTCAAACTGGCGGTTTCATTTCCGTGCGCACGGGAAGTGCGCCCGATGCGAATACAGTGCCGATCCCTAAGGTCGCGGCAGATGCGGCCATGGATGCTGCCGCTTGCATTGGTTGCGGTGCGTGTGTGGCAGCCTGTCCCAACGCATCGGCAATGTTATTCACGGCAGCGAAAGTGACCCACCTTGGCCTCTTGCCACAGGGGCAACCAGAACGACTCGAACGTGTAACCAAGATGGTTGCGCAAGCCGATATCGAGGGATTTGGATACTGTAGCAATCACGGCGCGTGTGAGACGGCATGTCCAAAGGAGATCTCCATCGATTGTATCGCACAACTGAACCGAGACCTGCTGACCGCGTCCGCTCGTGGTGTCCTGTAGTTACCTGCCCTCGTACGTCACAGAATTCCTCGCCGTCTCCCAGAGCACAATTCGGATCAGACGCCCGGGCAACTGTCCTACAAGTCGTTGCCATATCACCACGGCAATGTTTTCGGCCGTTGGATTCAGTGAAGCAAACTCCGCAATGTCTAAATTGAGGTTCTGGTGATCTAAGTAACGCACTACACGATCACCCACGATCCGCTTGATCTCGCCCAGATCTGCCACAAAACCCGTCGTGGGGTCAATGGGTCCTTCCACCGACACATCAAGTTCGTAGTTGTGCCCATGATAGTTCGGGTTGTTGCAAAGTCCGAAGATTTCTCGGTTCTCGTCGTCAGACAGAGCAAGGTTGTGGAGTCGGTGCGCGGCGTTGAAATGCACACGCCGCGTTACCGTCATGGAAGGTTTCGCTTTTGTCATTGGCTATCCGTTGCCGGCTCCATCTTCCAGAACGCTATGCCACCCGGCTGGTACTGGACCTCGACGGACGCCACGAGTGTTTGGGACACAATATCTATGACGTCCACGGTTCCCCGGGTTGCGCCGACGGCCTCGTTTGAGATAAACGCGTAACGTGAGTCGGGTGTTACTACCACACCGTGTGTTACCGGTTGCGTCGTCTCGATTTGTGTTTGCTTCCCCGACGATAACTCGATCACGGCCACGGCTTGATCACCTTTCAGCGTCACCACGAGGTATCGACCGTCCGGGCTCACGTCTGCGTTGTACGGACCGGCACCGGTGTCGAACACCCGGGAGATCGTAAGCGTGGAACCGTCGACCTCCAGGACCTGCCGCCGTCCATTGCAGGGGATGTAAAGATGGTTGTCGTCGGCAGACGGTACCACCCAGGTTGGTTTACACACGTTCGGTCCTACGGCACGACTGTCCGACTGATCCAGTGGGAGCAATCTTTCGTGGCCCCTGGTCAATGCAAGCCGCCGATTTACGGCCAGGCGGTCTGTTGCAATTTCGACCAACTGGTCACTCATCATGCACGTAGAGTAATGTCGCAAACCGTCCGCACTCAAACGACTCCCATGGGGCATGACACACGTTTGGATCTTTGTCATTTCATTCATGGACGGCGTAAACACGGCCGACACCGAGCTGGGAACCGGATCTCCATGGAGATTGAAGTTCACGATAAAAAGAGTCGAGGCATCCGGGACAATTCCCATCGTCGCCGGAAACAAACCCACGGTTGTAGAGTCCACGAACCGATCCGAACCGGTCTCGAACTTCCAGATCTTTCCGTATGGAGTCCCGTGTGCCAAAGACACATACCAATGCGCCCCGTCCGGAGATACTGACACACCATGTGCACCGTCTAAGTCGGCTGGGTGGAGGCCCACCGTAATCGTTTTCTCTTCGACGAGTCCGTCATTCCCGAATCGTACCAACGAAACCATATCGGACGACTCGTTCGCCACGTACACCCAATAGTCAGCGTTCGGGGCCGACTGTCCCGAGAGAGCGAACGGGAGGAGAAGTCCCATTACAAATGTGGTGTATGTGATTTCGGCGAACCTACGGCGCCAATCCATGCTGCCGGTCACGGGGTCTACCGGGTTGGACTGTTGTGCGTGGTAAACCAAAGAAGAAACTCCTCGCGGATTGAGGGGTGAAACGTGTTGTCGGAACCTAACTGTTCACGTCGGAGAATTACCATATGATTGGGCACAAGAACATGTAATCTACATCATTGCCACCGAGTTAATTCTTTACTAGGTTGGCACTTACAGCCTCCGGAGACCATGCGCAGTTATGTGGAAAACATTGATGATCAGCATGATCGCGATCCTTCCGGCGTCTGCGGTAGCCGCGCAGGGTCGTGGTCTCGATATCACATATGGGAAGTGGTGGTCCAACGGTAGCGGCGGGGCGGCCAATGTCGTCACCGCATCTCTCAACAAACATTGGTTTGGACCGGTGTCTTGGGGCGTCGGTGTGAACCACGTCAGTGATCAGCAATCTCTGGTGAGCCGGAGCATCACCGGTGGTGAAGCCTTTCTTCGTTTTGGCGGTGTGTATGGCGGACCGTATGCTGTGGGCGCCTTTGGGATCGGTCGTCAACACAACCAGAGCAACATAGATGGACAGTGGAGTCTTGGTGCGGGTTACGCACACGATGCGTTATCCTTTCTACGACTTACCGGCGAAGCACGGTACCGAGTCGAAGATCAACTGATACGTGGGTTTTGGGCGCGCAGCCCCTCCGACCGAGGCGGTATCATGGTGAATGCCGGCCTAACACTTCGCTTTGGCCGCTCACCGGCCCGCAGACCGCCAACCCCCGTGATCCGCCCACCCATTCGCCGACCGCCAGAAGAGGCAACGGAAGCCGGCGGTGACCGTGAACGGAATCGGCCGGCATTGTCCACAACGGCGCGATTGCCACGAGCAGCCACCGCAATAGCCGCCAACGTCGTCGAGACCGCCGTGAACGTCATGGGATCTCCGTATCGATGGGGTGGTACCGATGCGAATGGTTTTGATTGTTCCGGTCTCATCCAATATGCCTACGCCAGACACGGCATTATTGTGCCGAGGGTCAGCAGGGACCAGGCCCGCCACGGTGAGTATCACGGCATTATTGTGCCGAGGGTCAGCAGGGACCAGGCCCGCCACGGTGAGTATGTCGAGCCCAAAGTCGAACGTCTCCGACCCGGGGATGTACTTGGCTTTGCCATCACCGGTGGACGTGTCAGCCACGTCGGGCTGTACATTGGAGATGGACAGTTCATTCACAGTTCGTCTGGCGGCGTTCGGTTATCTAATTTGAACGGAACAGACGGGAACAGTTTGTACTACCAACGCAGGTGGGTAGTTGCTCGGCGGGTGTTGAACGACTGATCAACGATTTGCGTTGAACGAACCTGACACAACCTTCCACGACCGGTAACCAAAATGCCCTGGATTTCTTGGATCGATGAGTCGGACGCGACAGGTGACTTAGCCAAGAATTACAAGAAACATCGCGGGCTTCACGGTGTCGATCACATTCTCAAAATTCACTCGCTCAACGCGCCGTCGCTCGAACACCACTATCGCATGTATGAACATCTGATGCGCGGGCCCTCGGATCTGACCAACGTCGAGCGTGAAATGATTGCCGTAGCCGTTTCGGCGGCGAACGATTGCTTTTATTGAGTACGCCATCACGGAGCGGGTCTCCGTCGGTTGTTAAAAGATGGCGCACGCGCGGCAGCGGTCCGCGACGATTATCGCTCGGCGGGGCTTACCCCGCGAGAACTCGCGATTCTCGACTACGCGACAAAACTGACACATAGCCCCAAAGAAATGTGTGAGGGCGATGTGATAGCACTGCGCGACGTGGGTCTTTCCGATGCCGCGATACTGGATGTCTGTCAGGTGACTTCCTATTACAACTATGTGAACCGGCTTGCGGACGGTTTGGGCGTGGAACTCGAAACGTACTGGAAGCGGATTCCGGAGGACTAGCAACCTGACGGTTCGGGTTGGCGCCACGTGTCCGACTCACGCCGTCGGATGACGTCGGGACATTTGATCGCGCGGCGGGATCGTGTGGGGGTTGAGAATCGGAGTG
>JAZDDD010000749.1:0-4934 GCA_036679545.1 Gemmatimonadota bacterium
CTTGTGAGTGTTGCCTCCGCCATGGTCGTGAACAACGGCCGTATCGATCGGGTTCGCATTGCCGTGAACGGAGTGGCTCCCTACCCCATGCGGTTAGATGATGTGGAAGCTGCTGTACGGGGCCAAGCGCTGAGTGAAGAGACCGCGCAAATGGGTGGCGAGATTGCGATACGCGGTGCACGGGCATTGCGCCACAATGACTACAAGTTGCCACTCATGCGAAACCTGGTGCGACGCGCATTGCGAGGTCAAAACGGAGTGGAGGCCTAACGTGGAGTTTTTGCGAAGTGCCCCCAATCCGTGGGGTCAGGAAGTTCTGTTGGGAATTGCGTGGGACTTGATGTGGGTGGCCGTCATCGCTGGGGCCGTGTTTATCGTTGGGCATGCTATCTACGTGCGGCGAGCCGGGGCGAGAAAGTCTCCCGTTGGTAAGAATGTCCCGTCAGATGCCCGGGTCGTGCGTCACACCGCGCCGTCACGGGCGTTTCACTGGTTGATGGCGATTGCCATGTTCGCGTTGCTCATTACCGCGTTCTTCCCACTCGTCGGCATTCAGTTTCCGTGGGTGACGATTCATTGGATCGCGGGGTTGGGGCTTGTCGCCACGATCATGTATCACATTGTACACTCCGTTTTTTGGCAGGATCTTCGTTCCATGTGGTTTGGACGGAATGAGGTGAAGCAGGGCGTCGCGCAGTTGAAACAATTCTTTTCGCGCTCAGCGAAAGCGCAAGACGAAAAACCTGGCAAGTATCCGTTGGATCACAGGTTGTATCACCACGCCATTGCGGTGATTTCCGTCGCCGCCATTGCGACGGGTCTTTTGATGATGGTCCGTGTCGATACACCGTTTTGGGCGCGCAATCCATACCTATTGTCTGATGGAATCTGGGGCATCGTGTACGTCGTACATGGTATCGCTGGTGTCGGTTTGATAACCATGGTGATGGCGCACGTATACTTTGCCATTCGACCGGAGAAATGGTGGATGACACGGTCCATGTTTCAGGGTTGGGTTTACAGACGCGAGTACCTTGCGCATCACGACCCTAAAAAATGGGTTGCGAAGGAGGGGCCACCCTCGTCGGTCACAGGTGTCGGCGGTTCTGCCGGCCTGCCCGAAGGTGTTCCAAGGGATCGCGTTATCAAAGAATGAATTTGACGAATAGCACATTAAGAAAACACATCGAAGCGATCGAAGAGAGCTACGAGTTTTTCCTCGCGTTCGCAGCTCAGGGCATACGTGACGATACCTCCAGCCCCACCGGTGGTGAACTGCGCCGCTATCTCCAACGTACCGACAGTGCGCTGCTTGACATTGCGCAGGCCTTTCGCAATGCGGCGGATGACGTTGCCGGACAGGACCAGTTTCGCGCCATGATTGATGTATTGGAACAAGACGCTCACAGTGCGCGTGCGGCCGTGCAATTGGTCTTAACCAGACCGGCGATCAGTTCGCAGCTCATCGACAATCTGAACGCGTCGATACACGTCAGAGCGTTGCTCACCGACCTCTTCCTCCTCGATGAGGCATTGCCGCGTCACGCAGATCCGCGGTCAACGGAACAAACGACCGTTTCGTAAGAAAAATATCACCTAGCGACGTATTACGTTCGTCGAGTCATCATACCCCGGGGATCTATCCATGCTCAGACATCGTCTTGTTTCCACGATTGGCACTTCGTGTTGCGCTCTCGTGTTGTTGTTCGCTGTCGTGTCGGCGGCAGCGGCACAAAGTCAAATTGAAGATGCCGTCGCCAATCTGGAGTGGAGAGAGATTGGACCGACGATCATGAGCGGTCGTATATCCGACCTCGCGGTGGTCGAGTCGAACCCGTCAGTCTTCTACGTGGGAACGGCCAGCGGCGGTGTGTGGAAGACGGTGAATCATGGAACCACCTTTGAGTCGTTGTTCACCGATGAGGTTACCTCATCCATAGGCGATGTTACACTTGCGCCTTCGAACCCGAACGTCGTTTGGGTCGGAACAGGTGAGCCACAAAATCGGCAAAGTTCGCCGTGGGGCAACGGTGTGTATCGATCCACCGATGCCGGACGCACGTGGGTCCACAAAGGCCTGGCAGATACTCATCACATCTCACGAATCGTTGTTCACCCGCTGAATCCGGATGTTGCGTACGTCGCGGCGGTGGGACATCTGTGGGGTCCGAACACCGAGCGCGGTGTGTACAAGACCGTTGATGGCGGTGATACGTGGGAACATGTGTTGTACGTAGATGAGTTCACGGGTGCTGTTGACATGGTCATGGATCATGGTGATCCGCAAACGTTGTTCGCGGCAATGTACCAGCGGCAACGAACCGGTTGGGGGTTCAACGGTGGTGGACCGGGGAGTGGTATTTACCGCAGCACCGACGGGGGTGTCACCTGGACCGAGTTGACGGAGGGATTGCCGGAGGGCGATAAGGGTCGTATCGGTCTCGATATCTCTCGGGCTAACGGCAACGTGGTGTACGCATTGGTGGAAGCTGATGCCCGTCGGCCAGGGCAGAGTTTTGGTGGTGGAAATACTGACGGAAAGAACGGCGTTTATCGCTCGACGGATCGGGGTGAAACCTGGGAACGTGTCAGCAACACGAATAACCGGCCGATGTATTACAGTCAGATTCGGATTGATCCAACCGACCCCGAACGAATCTACTTGGGCGGCGCGCGTCTGTATCGTTCGTCTGATGGTGGCAAGAATTTCACGTCGGACGCGGCGGCTGGTGTTCACCTGGACCATCACGCCCTATGGATCGATCCGGCGAACTCAGACCACATGATACTCGGTAGTGATGGCGGTGTGTCCGTAACCTGGGACCGCGGAGAAAACTGGCGACAACTTCGCAATCTTCCCGTTTCTCAGTTTTATCAGATCGGTGTTGATATGCGGGTGCCGTACCACGTGTGCGGTGGTTTACAAGATAACGGCTCCTGGTGTGCGCCCAGTGACACATGGTCAAACCAAGGCATTCGAACCCGGGATTGGTACAACATTGGTAGCGGCGACGGTTTTTTCACCGTCATGCACCCCGACAGACCCGGTATGGTGTTGGCCGAGTCGCAGGGTGGAAATTTGGCGCGGGTGAATCTTCAAACAAAAGAGACGGCAAGACTCCGGCCGATCGCCCGTCCGACGAATGATGCTGATAGTTCGTCACTACGTTGGAACTGGGATTCGCCAATCGTTTGGTCAGTACACGACGCCTCAACCGTGTACATCGGCGGTAACATGTTATTCCGATCCCGTGATCTGGGGCAAGCCTGGGAAGCAATCAGTCCCGATCTTACCAAGGCCATTGATCGGCAAACACTCGAGATCATGGGTGTAGACGGATCCAAACCCATGATATCCGGAAACGACGGCACGGCTTCATACGGCAACCTGACCACGGTGAGCGAATCGCCTCTCGACGCGGATTTGATCTACATAGGTACCGACGACGGTAATGTCCATGTCACCCGAAACGGCGGCGCTGACTGGATTGATATAACAGACAACGTCGATAACCTACCGGATGGTACGTATGTAAGCCGCGTTGTTGCATCCCGGTTCGATGTGAGGACCGTGTACGCGACCTTTGATGGTCATCGCAATGACGATTTCGACGTGTACGTGTACCGGAGTAATGACTTTGGCGAAAACTGGCGGCGGATTGTCAACGGACTCCCGATGTCATCGGTGAATGTCATTGTGCAACATCCGCGGACTGATCGGTTGCTCTTCGTTGGAAACGAGATCGGTGTTTACGTCTCGGTTGATGAAGGTATGAATTGGTCGCGGCTCAAGAATAATTTACCCACGGTGCCGGTTGACGACATCGTCGTACATCCGCGTGACAATGATCTGGTGATTGGTACACATGGGCGGGGCATTTGGATAATGGCTGACATCAGCCCTCTCGAAGGTTTGACACAAGAGGTCTTGGCGTCTGACACTCACATTTTCCCCGTACGCCGCGCCACATCTTACAATCGTTACACACCACAGGGTTGGACACCGAGTGTGTACGCGGCCGAGAACCCGCAGGTTGGCGCCCTCATTCGTTACTATCTGCGCACTGACATCGACGTGCAGGATCCCGTCGCAACAGACAACGGTACCAACGGTGATGACGACTCGATTGAGACCGCCACGAACGATGCGAGCGTGAAGATCGTGATCATGGACGCCGATGGCGAAACGGTGCGGGAGTTAGAGGGCTCAACGACGGCGGGTGTGCAGGAAGTCGTGTGGGACCTCCGTATCGAACCACCGTACGAAACTGAATCGCAAGCCGGTGGTGGCGGTCGTTTTGGTGGGCCTCCGGTGGGGCCGAGGGTATTGCCGGGCACGTATGCCGTCCGCCTGGAAGCAGCGGGCCGGTCGGTGACCACTGAGGTGGAGGTCGTCCTTGATCCCCGTGTGGTCATTTCGCGCGCAGATCTGCTTGCGCGTCAGGACGCGCTCATGAGTGCGTACCAGCTTGCGAAGCCCGTTTACGAAAGCGGGCAGGCGGTGCGGCGCATGACGACTCAGCTTTCCGAGGTGAAGTCCTTGGCGGAGCAAAACGATGACGTGCCGGAAGACTTGCTCGAGCAGGTGGACACGGCCGAAGAACGTATTGAAGAGATTGGACGCGAAATCAACCGATTCGGTGCTGCTGCGCGACGATCGGTGTCTATGGAGCGTTCTACGACAAAGCCAAGCGCGGACCAACTGTGGCAGTTGGAGCGAGCCTGGGAAAAAGTGCCAGAGTTGATATCTGAATTGAACGGGTATATCACGGATACGGTACCGGGTATCTATCAGCGGCTCAACGAGTTAGGGATTCTGACGGATTCGGGCGAGCCGGTGGTGGTTCCGAGAAGGGCGGAGGACGGAGGACGGTAAGGCGGTAGGACGGTAGGATGGGATGGAGGATCGGCATCTCGTTTTGTTTGTTTTGTGG
>JAZDDD010000075.1:0-4099 GCA_036679545.1 Gemmatimonadota bacterium
TTTCGTCGAGCGCGTTTTCCAATGGCACGGCATCGGTAGTTTGATGGTCGATGCCGTTGCCAATCGAGAATATCATCTCGCAACATCGGCAACGCTGCTCGTTGCCGTGATGGTCGTCGCATCCAATCTCGCTGCCGATCTGTTGCAGCGAGCTTTGGATCCCCGGACCCGGACGGCTGAGTGAAACCCGCCGCCCTCTTGGCATTGAGCCTCTCCGTCGTGCTCGCAATCGGTCGTTTCGGTCGGCTTGTTGACTTTGTCAAAAACGGCGGCGCCGCCGAACGTGGTACCGTGGTCTTCTTGGTGGTCGTCATCGTATGGACCGGAGCGGTCCTGTTTTCCCGAAAAGACACACCCTCACAATCGTCGGGAGAATTATTGACTGACAGAGAGGTTCAGTGGGGTCTCGCGATAGTGGCCATGATGGTACTCGTGGCCGTTTACGCACCGATCATCAGTCCACACGATCCCCAATATGCACTTTACGGCCGGCTTCGCGATTTCTCATCCATTCACTGGTTTGGTACGGATTCGTTCGGACGAGATGCGTTTTCACGCATCGTCTACGGCGCACGTATTTCCCTCGTGGTTGCACTCTCGGCGACACTCATTTCTCTCATCGTGGGTGTCCTCACCGGGCTGAGTTCCGCCCTGTCGGGCGATAAAGTAGATAGCGTGATCATGCGAGTCGTGGACGCCGGTATCGCATTTCCCCGTGCGTTTCTCTTGCTCGCTCTTTTCGCGCTTTCGCCACAGGTGAATCTGCCGATACTCATCATCATCCTCGGCATGACGAGCTGGTTCGACATCGCCCGGCTGGCGCGCGCTGAAGTGCTCTCCATCCGCAATGTCGAATATGTGGTGGCAACAACAGGTCTTGGGTTCAAAAGAGCCCGCACGATGTTACAACATGTCTTGCCCAACGTGGCCGGGCCAATCATCGTCAGTGCTACCCTCACCATCGGTTATCTCATCCTGATCGAATCCGGTCTTTCGTATATCGGCGTCGGACTGCAAGCGGGGACACCTTCCTGGGGGATACTCATCAACGAGGGCTATGCCCAACTCCGCACCGATCCACATCTCACGTTGGTTCCGGGCGCTTTGATCGCTACTACGGTGGTCGGGTTCAGCCTCATCGGTGACGGGCTTCGTCGCTCGTTGGACCCACACCGAACATGAACCCCGTCCTTTCTGTCCGTGACCTGTCGACACACTTCCACACACGGGACGGACTCGTGCGTGCCGTAGACGGTGTGAGCTTTGACGTTGGTGAGGCCGAAACGCTTGGGATTGTCGGGGAGTCCGGCAGCGGAAAGAGTGTCACTGCACTTTCCATTCTAAAACTCATCGATCAACCACCGGGTGAGTTCGGCCCAAATAGCCGCGTCGAATTCGAAGGAAAAAACGTTCTCCAACTTCGCGGTGAAGAACTCCGGCAAATCCGTGGCGCAGGTATCGCTATGATATTCCAAGAACCCGCCGCCAGTCTGAATCCCGTCCTCACAGTGGGATACCAGATCGTAGAGACATTGCGCGCCCACAACCGTATGAGTCGCAGCGACGCGTGGAAACGTGCGGTGGAACTCCTCGATACCGTGGGAATTTCTGACGCCGGTCGTCGCTCAAAGGATTACCCACACCAACTCAGCGGCGGCATGCTACAGCGGGTGATGATAGCGATCGCATTGTCGTGCCAACCGAAGGTGCTCATTGCAGATGAACCAACCACGGCTTTGGACGTGACAATCCAAGCCCAAATCGTGGACTTGCTCATTGCGTTGAAGGCACAGTTCGGGATGTCCATCATTTTCATCACACACGACCTCGGTGTGCTTGCACGTATCGCCGATCGGGTTGCCGTGATGTATGGCGGTCGTATCGTCGAGCAGGGGCCCGTCAAAGACATATACGCAACGCCCGCACATCCCTACACAAAGGGTCTGCTCAAGGCAGTCCCACGTGTTGATCGACGGCCGGAACCATTGGTTGGGATTCCCGGTACCGTGCCGTCTGCCGCACATTGGCCCACCGGTTGCCGATTTCACCCTCGCTGTGCCGAACGTTTGGATCGATGTACCGACGAGACGCCACACCGATTTACTATCGATACCAATCATTCTGCGCACTGTTGGCTTCACGAGTCCAAAACATGAACACGGCCAACACCATCCTCACGATCGACCACCTTGTGAAGACGTACAAAGACGGTGGCGGACTTTTTCGCAAGCCCAGAATCATCCACGCCGTAAACGACGTCAGCCTTCGGCTCGATAGGGGCGAGTCACTCGCTCTCGTCGGGGAGAGCGGGAGCGGTAAAACAACACTCGGGCGTTGTCTTCTCCGGTTGGTTGAACCCACGAGTGGTCACGTAACATTCGACGGCACCGATGTTCTGGCATTGCGCGGGGGCACCCTGCGACGTTTTCGGCGCCGTATGCAAATTGTGTTTCAGGATCCCTCAGGCTCCCTCAACCCTCGCATGCGTGTGGGCCCCGCCGTGCGAGAACCTCTCGAAGTCCATTCCATCGCAAAGGGCGATGCCGCCAAACGCGCCGTCCATGCGTTGTTCGACGAGGTCGGACTCCATCCCGGACTCTACGATCGATACCCACACGAGTTATCCGGAGGACAGAAACAACGGGTGGGGTTAGCACGCGCACTCTCCGTACAACCGGACTTTCTCGTCCTCGACGAACCCGTATCGGCGCTCGACGTATCTGTGCAGGCGCAGGTTCTCAACTTGTTGGAGTCATTGCGCAAGAAACGAGGTTTGACCTACCTGTTCATCGCACACGACCTGGCAGTCGTCCGGCAGATCGCCGATCGCGTCGCCGTTATGTATCTCGGGCGCATCGTGGAGCAGGGACCCGCGGAGCAGATATATAGCAGTCCACGGCACCCGTATACCGAGGCCTTGTTGTCTGCCGCCCCGATCCCCGATCCGACGGTTGAATCTCGTCGTATCACACTCGAGGGCGATCTGCCAAGTCCCACGGATCTGCCACCCGGATGTGCGTTTGCGTCGCGTTGTCCTCATCCGCGCAAAGACGCCACATGCCGCAGCACCGTGCCGGAACTCATCGAGTTAAAACCCGACCATCACACGGCCTGTCATCACGCATCATAAAACGACACGTGACCACTGGCCCGCCGCGTTCGTACAACTTATATCACCACCCAGCATTCTCTGACGGAGTCACCGCCCGATGGGCAGTCCCTATTTCATCGCAATAGCCGTTTACCTCGGCGCACTGATCGTCGTGGGTGCGGTGTTAGCCGGCCGGGTCAAGACCGGTACCGATTTCACGGTTGCCGGCCGGAAGTTGCCTATTTGGGTCATGATCGGGACGCTGGTCGCGACGTGGATCGGCACCGGTTCGATCATGGGGAATGCGGGTCTTGCTTGGCGAAACGGGTTTTCCGCGCTGTGGAGTCCCCTCGGGGGTGTCCTTGGCATCGCGGTAGTATTTTTCCTTGCTGCGCGGGCGCGAAATTTCGCAGGCGTAACCGTTCCCGACATTCTGGAAGTTCGCTACAACGCCGCCGCACGTGTTCTTGCGACGATCGTCACCGTCATTGCCTACACGGTCATAACGTCGTACCAATTTCGGGCGGGTGGACGGGTCTTGAACCTGGTGACCGACCTATCAGTCGATCAAGGCATCATGATCACCGCCGCATTCGTGATCGCATACACGGCACTCGCTGGCATGTTGTCCGTCGCGTATACGGACTTCATTAACGGCGTCATCATGACGGTCGGTTTGGTGATCGTATTGCCGATGATTGTCATACAAGCTGGCGGTTGGAGTGCCATCGAGGCTACAGGCGGCAGTGAACTGTTCGACACATTCAATGGTGAAGTACAACCGCTCAGCATGTGGAACTTCCTGCTCCCGTCGATGCTGTTGCTCATGGGCGAGTCAAACATGTTTGGTCGGTTTTTCTCCGCTAAATCGGCAGGGGTCGCAAAGCGGGCCGTCATCGGATGGATCATTGGTGTTGCGTTACTCGAGACACTCGTCATTGCGATTGGTGTCGCCGGCCGTGGCCTTTTTCCTAACATCGCAGAGCTTTATCCCGACGTTGCCAACGC
>JAZDDD010000750.1:0-2989 GCA_036679545.1 Gemmatimonadota bacterium
GTCCTTCACACCTGGCTCCGGTATTGCCGGGACGGCGGTTACCATCACAGGTGCTAACTTGACCGGTGCTACGACTGTCTCTTTCAACGGTACGGCCGCGACTGCTTTTACGGTGGACTCGGATACACAAATAAGCGCCACCGCACCGGCGGGTGGCAGCAGCGGTCCGATTAGTGTGACGACGCCTTCAGGCGCGGGCGTCAGCGGCACGGACTTTACCTACCTGGCTCTTCCGGTAGTTAGCTCGTTGACTCCTTCCAGCGGTCTTGTCGCTTCCGAAGTGACGTTGCAGGGTAGCGGCTTTACCGGCGTCAGCGTCGTCTCTTTCAACGGTACAGCGGCCGGCACGTTCACGGTGGATTCGGACACGCAGCTCCGCGCGACGGTACCGAGCGGTGCGACCACCGGTCCGGTTAGCCTGACCAATGCGGCCGGTACAGGTGCGAGCGGTTCCGACTTTACCGTTGAGACCAGCTCCGGTGGAACATTTACTTTCAACACGACGGATGACGCGCAAGTGAAGTTAATCGCGCCTACAAAGAACTACGGGACTAAGACGTCATTCAAGCTCGACGCGGATCCCGTATTCACAAGTTATATGAAATTTCAAGTGTCCGGACTAACCGGTGCGGTGCAAGGGGCCGTAGTTCGCTTGCTGGTCGTCAATGGCAGCAACGACGGCGGTACGATCTATTCGGTATCGAACAATTTTGCGGGAACCGGCACGCCTTGGGTAGAAGGCAGCCTCACTTTTGGCAACGCTCCGGCGATTGCTGGCACGCCGTTGAATTCGGCGGGTCCGGTGGTTCTGGGCACGATAGAATTTAACGTAACGTCGGCGATTTCCGGCGACGGTACTTACAGCTTTGGCCTAAGCACGGCTTCTAACGACTTGGTCGAATACAGTTCGAAGGAAGGGACAACGCCGCCTCAACTAGTGATCACCACGGACTCCGGTGGTTCGGCAAACCTGCCGGTTGTTTCGTCCTTCAGTCCCATCTCCGGCCCAATCGGAACCGACGTGACGATTACGGGCAGCAATTTCAGCGGCACGACGGCCGTCGCCTTCAATGGTACAGCCGCCCCGGGCTTCAGCGTGGATTCCGATACACAAATCACGGTGGTGGTTCCTTCCGGCGCCACAACCGGCCCGATTCGTATAACCAATGCGGACGGCTCTGCTTCCAGCGCAAATGACTTTGACCTTTTTGAACCGCCAACGATCAGCTCGTTTGGTCCGTCCAGTGGTCCGGTCGGCACCGAAGTAACCATTCAAGGCAACAATTTCAGCGGCCTGACGAATGTGGCTTTTGGCGGCACCGATGCTTCCAGCTTCACGGCGGATTCCGACTCGCAAGTGAGGGCAACGGTGGCGGCGGGTACCTCGACCGGCAGCATCACTCTAACCAATGCCGCCGGAACAGGAACGAGCACCGGCGATTTCACTATAACGACCGGTCCAGTGGTCACCGCCTTCACACCCGTTGTTGGTGTTGTGGGCACGCAAGTTACCATAACCGGAGGCAACTTCTCTGGCGTTTCGGAAGTCTTGTTCAACAGCGTTCCGGCGCCGGGCTTTGTTGTCAATTCGGATACGGAAGTTACGGTCGCAGTGCCAGCGGGCGCGACAACCGGTCCGGTGGGCGTGACGACAGGTAGTGGCAGCACTTCGAGCGCGGACGATTTCACCGTTGCGACCACGCCCGCGATCAGCTCTTTTACACCCTCAAACGGGACGGTAGGGTCCGAAGTGACCATCTCGGGCAGCGGCTTTGACGGAACGACCGATGTGGCCTTCAACGGCGTTTCCGCTGTCACATTCGCGGTCAATTCAGGTTCGGAAATTCTGGTCACCGTCCCAACCGGCGCGAGTACGGGTACGATCAGTGTTACAAATCCCGCCGGGACGGCGACTAGCGTTTCAGATTTTACGGTAGAAGTCGGCGGTGGCGGCGGAACGTTCACATTCAACGTGACGGATGACGCATTTGTGCGCTCCACGCGACCGGACGAAAACTATGAAAATTCCGGCGAGCTACGCGTGCGAAGGTCGTCAACGGACTACGACAGTTACCTGAAATTTACAGTTAGCGGCTTGTCGGCGCCGGTCATCAGTGCCGTGCTACGTATGGAAGTGATCGACGACGGCGACCAGGGCGGCGAGATTTACTCCGTTTCAAACAACTTGAGTGACGGGGTCACGCCATGGACTGAAGACGTGCTGACCTTTAATAACGCCCCTGGCATCGGAAGCGCGGCAGCCTTAGATGTCAAAGCCGGAGTTGTTTTGAGTGAAGTTGTGGAATTCAACGTCACGGCAGCGATTGCCGGCGACGGAACGTACAGTTTTGCGATTTCGAACGAGCACAGCAATACCGTAAAGTACAGCTCTCAAGAAGGCGTGAGGGCGCCGGAGTTGGTTATTACAACCGGGTTGACCCGACAGAGTGATCAGACTGATGACCTTACTGACGAAAAATCCATCGACTTGAGTGAGGAGCAGATGCCGACCGAGTTCGCTCTGAATCCGAACTATCCGAATCCGTTTAATATCGAAACGACGATTTCCTACGCCTTGCCAACGGACGCGAAAGTGAAACTGAGGATCTACAACTTGCGCGGTCAGCTTGTGCGGGTGCTCGTGAACGAGGAGCAACGGGCGGGCGTCAAGCGCATCCTCTGGGATGGTAAGAATGACGCTCGGCGAGTTGTGGGTACCGGTGTCTACTTTATCCGATTGCAAGCCGGCGATCATAAATTCTCACGTAAGATTACTCTCCAGAAGTAGATTCGGCGGAATCCCCAAAGAGCGGAAGGCGACCCCGCGGCCCAGCACTCGCCGGCGAAAGTATCGAGACCTCGTAGGCGAGGAGGCGCCATAAGCCCGTACTTCGACTACGCTCAGTATAGACTACAGATCCCGCCGTCCGGCAGCCCAGGCTGTTGCGGAATGTAGGAAATCCCATGAATCCCAGAAGGTCATCCTTCG
>JAZDDD010000751.1:0-5292 GCA_036679545.1 Gemmatimonadota bacterium
GTGCGAAGATATTTCTCAGGTTTGCCCCAGTCGCTTTCGCGGAGCGCACCGAGTGTTCTTGGTCGTGTTGCCATAGGGGGAGAATAATTAGTTTGGGCTTGATTGTCATTCGTTGGTTTTCAAAAATCGGCTATGGGGAATTTGCGGACCCCCCCAACCAAAAAAAGCCACAGAGGACGCAGAGTGAAGATAGAGGTCACAAACACCTCTTGTGTGGAAGTCTGTCGCGGTTCGATGGACAAATTCTTGAGAGTTGAGTGTTGAATGCGGGGCGTTGAGTGTTGAGCTTGTCTGTCGCGGTTCGGTGGACAACTCTGTGGCAAACGTTGGTGTCCGGCGGACTCACCGGTGGGTTTTGTTAAAACGGAGATTCCAGACTACACAGACGACTGCAAACTGAGCTGCGACAGTCGCACCGCAGTAATCCCGAAGCGATTCATGGGAACCCGGATGCCGTCTTCGCTCACCTCGAGCGTCTCGCCACGGTCGCGTTCAGCAAAGTCCACCAGGTTGGCGGAGGCGAACTGAATGAGATCGGGACGCAGCCGAACATTGCGTTGCCGTCCCATCACTTCCTGTAAGTACACAATTATTCCAAAGTCGTCGTCGGCTTCTTTGACAGCCACGACCATGACACCGGGGTCGATTGTCAACAGTTGGCCGAACCGCGGGACCTGAACTCGTCCGCCTCGCGTGACCGGTGTAACGATGAACGGTTCGCCATGCCATCCAAAACGCCAGGGGCTATCCGATGGGTCGGTGGGTGACATGGTGTTAATGCGATAACGACTTCGGCCGCCTGGTGTGACGCTTACGAGTGATGTGCGCTTGGTGATGGCACCCGGTGGCGTGTCCGAAGACACACGTGCAAACGGATGTTCGATGCATCTGACGAGGGCGGCCCATTCATCGTTCGAGCGGACGCTCATCCATCGCAGATGCGCAAAGTTCGTTGCAGGGGGTGCCTGCACTTCGTAACCCGCCGCCGTCTCCCAAGCGACTGAGTTGACATCGAGGTTGAACGCAAAGCTGTAACGAACCGGTGTCTTGCCGAGATTATCAATCGTGTTCTCGATGTCCACCCACGGCGTGTCGTCGTACACGGTGTAAATACTCCTAAGACGTCCCCAGGTGGTGCGACGTTCGGTGTATAGTCGAGATCCCACGTTTGGCATGCGGAACCGCTGGAGGGACGATAACCGCGCGGTAGGGATGTCGTTGAGGCCTCCACGTTCTGCATCCGCCCAAGCTCGCGCTTCGTCACGCTGGTGCATTGATTGGATGGCTCCCGTTTCTTCGTTCAACCGGATTGTGAATCGTTGACCAGAGACGGCCGCGTCTCCGGGATTGAGATAGGGCGCAGGTGGGGCGGGTATTGCGTTTGGTATGAAGACGTAACCGAGCCCCGGGACACGGGTGACAACACGCTCCGTCTCGTCCGGCATCCGTACGACGTCGGTTCGTGGAAGTGGTGAGGGGTTAAATACCATGGAGCCGTCAAATGCGAAATCAACCGCAGACGCGAAATCGAGGATGTTTGAACTCGCCATCCCAAGCAACGTGTTCAGTGGCGTAACCAAATCACCCACGCGAGTCCGAACAGCGCGTCCCCGGTTGTTGGAGGCTTCGGTAAGAGTCTCCAGATTGGGTTCCGCTCGAAACGGCATTGGATTGGCGACGGAGAAAAGTTCGCGAGATGTTGTGGTTGATTCGATGCGCTCGAAGAATTCGTCGGCACCACCGACCACGATGCGTGGGTAGGCAAAACGCTGATGCCATGCGTTTATGGTATCGAGCATGAGCAAGCGGTTATCCTCCACACGGGTAGAAACCACAAGCGCAGCATCGGGTGAGTACAGAGACGGACGCAGACCCGGGGAAGTAGTGAGCCACGTTTCGATGGCGGATGCCATGCCGTCGCGGCCGGCCGCGAACGCGAGATGTTCTGGTGTACCTCCGGGTGGCGGTGATGCCGTTATGACGCGAGAACCATCTCTGCCGGTGTACCGGTAGAACGCGTGATGATCGTCGTCCAACAGTAATCCGTATCGGATGCCGTTTCCCAAAAGCGCCGTCGGCGCCGCGTTCATTCGCAGATCGCGTGATTTCGCGATTGCGATTGGACTGGCTGGGATACCAAAGCGTCGTTCGAGCGCCATGGCATGGCTACCGGACCGAAGATAGTCAAGATGGTCAATCCCATCAGCCGCTCGTTGACCGGCGCCATACGGATTGCCCATGACGGCGGTCCGATTCATCAAAGACGTGGCCGCCGCTCTCTCCCAAGGACTCAGGCGGTCGAGTTGTCTGATCAGATGATCTGGGTCGACCACGGTAATCCAATGCAACGTCCACCGACGTGGCGGTCTGATGACGTGTGACGTACGAAGTGGCGTACGAAAACCAGGTGCTTCGAGTTCGACCGTTATTCTCGTTGTATCAGTAACGTCTAGCCACAATTCTCCGAACAATGTGCGGTCGATACCGAGCATACCCGCCGTTCCCAAAAGCCGCCGGCGTGTGTCATACACCCGCAATCTTCCGGCGGGCGCGTCGATATTGTCGGCGGTGAAGCGCACGAGGTTGGATTCGCCGCTTGGCGGTCCAAAGAAGACTGTGGACGTGGCGCCGACAGTTATGTTATGACGAGGTAGTGTAAAAAAGCTTCCGGCGGAGGCGCACGAATGTAAGAACTGCCGTCGTGAAAACTGGCCCTTCACGCTTCGAGGTCGAACGGCAGTTCGACAGCGTCGGCCGTCGCGTTGGATGCCACGAGTTCGCGGTCAAGATCGGCCTTCCGATGAATGATCGCCAGACCAATTTGTTGGCGAAGTGATTCGATCCAGGCCAGACTAGTGACCCGCCCAACCGTCACACCGTCTTGTGACACCGTATCGACGTTCGTGTCCGGTACCTCACTCCAAATGAGTCCACACAGCGATCGGTTCACGTGGCCGCGGAAATGAAGTCGCGCAACTGTCTCCTGTCCCGTGTAACAACCCTTGGTATACGAGACACCGTTGTGTTCGTCAAAACGTACTTCCTGCGGCAGGGTTTTCTCGTCGATCTCCGCCCCGTACCGTGGCCAACCGGAAAGTATGCGTGCGAGTTCCAGACCCGCCCCCGTACCGTGCGTGGCGCCGGCATCGAAAAGTCTTGCCGCCAACCCGGGTGCGTCGTCATGATCGATTTGGACCTGTATGTTGAAATACGCCGCTTCTCCCGGGCGAGAAACGAGGCAATTGACTCCGCCGATGATTGCGGATGTGCTCTGGCCAGGGTCCGGTACCGCCAACCCCGCTTTGCGGGCCAAAATACTGGCCTTGGGTCCCGCGAGCCTGAGAATGGCCAGTTCGTCGGTTTTATCCTCGACTTGAGCCAGCCGGGGTGGCAGGTACTTCGTGAAGACCGCTTTTACCGCCGGCAGACCCTCGACCGGCACCGTTACCCAAAGTTTCCCGTCTGTTCGCGTGACCCACATGTCGCATATGATTTGGCCCTTGGTGGTCAAGACGGCGCCGTAGGTCACCCCACCGTTGCCGGCACTCTCGACGTCGCTTGTGAGCAACCCTTGGATGCATTGTACCGCTCCGGGGCCCGCTACCTCCAGCACCGCAACAGGCGCGAGACTGATCGTTGCTGTCTCCAACAACGCATCAACCTCGCGGTCATTGACGCTACTTGGCCCCAAGACGAAAGGAGCCGCGGATTTTGGACTGGTGGTTTCCTCAACTGGCATAGCTATTGACCGTTCGCCGCGTCGTGATCGTTTTCACGTGCTTCTCTAACGATACCGACTGGCGCGTGAATTATCTGCCACATGGAGCATTGGATTTACGTGAGGTCACGAGCGGTTATCGGCCAACCGTTGGTACGACCAATCCAGTATTTCGACGGGGTGAACGACGGGAACGGTTACGCCGCACGCACGCAACCCGGCACCGATCTGCATGATGCAACCGGGATTCCCCGTTGCCACCACATCCGGACCGGTGATACGCAAAGCCTCGATTTTTGGCTTCAAAACATCACGACTCATCCGCCGTTCTAACATGGAATACAACCCGGCACTTCCACAACAGTCGTCAGCACCTTGATGTTGCGTTATGTCGAGACCGGGCACCGCGTGCAAAACGGAAAACGGTTCGTCTTGTACACGTTGTGCGTGTAACAGGTGGCACGGCGGGTCGTACGCTACGGAAAGATTTAGCGTGGCGCCTTTCTTGGGACCCACTTGTGACAGTAACTCGGTGACGTCGTGTACCCGTGCAGAAAAGATCGCCGCGCGTTCGGCATGCGGCGTATCCGCAAACCAATGTCCATATTCTTTTAACGCGGCGCCGCATCCGGCGCTGTTGATTGCGATAGCCGCCTGTGGTGCATGCTCGAATGCGTTGATGTTTTCGAGTGCCAAGCTTCGTGCCTCTTCCGCCCTCCCCGCATGCGCGTGCAATGCACCGCAACAACCCTGCGTGGCGACATTGACGAGTGCGTATTCGTTGTGTGCCAACACGTTGGCCGTGGCGCGATTCACGTGGTCGAACAGACCGTCCATGATACACCCCTTGAAAACAACCACGGTATCGTTGCTCGCAGCGCGCAAAGAGGGTTGTGTCGCGGACACGCGTGTGCCACGCGGATAATTCGCAGGCGCCGTTGCGGCGAGCATGCCCATACCAAAACCAATGGTGGAGCCCCCGGAGAAAAATCGGGCCAACGGTCGCAAGAGTTTGGCAAACGTGAAGATGATTCGGCGAAGGACCGGTTGTGCCATGATGGTGAGAACGGCAACGGCGTCTCCTCGCAGTGGTTTCGTCTGTTGGATCTTTGAGCGTGTGGCTTCGAGTGCCCGGCCATACTCAACACCGCTGGGACACGCCGTTTCACAGGCGCGGCAGCCGAGGCAACGGTCAATGTGTGAGATCAGTTGATGATTGTCAGCTTGAAATTCCCCGTGAGCCAAGGCCTGCATCAGGACGATTCTTCCACGAGGACTGTCCGCTTCGTCCCCGGTTGCCACAAAGGTGGGACACGCCTGTAGGCAAAACCCACAGTGAACACATGCGTCGAGTCCGGTGATCGCGCCGTCACCTTGCGTTACACGGGTCATCCGGAATGTGCCGTTAGCGGAACGACGAGGGTGCCCGCCGGGTCAAACGCCGATCGCAAACCAGAGACGAGTTGGGCAACACCCGAGCGCAACTCGCCAAAATGTCCCTCTGAGGACAATAGCTTCCACGGTGCGTTTTCGATTGTCAGAGGCACGGATTGGTTAGCCGCCGACGAACGTAG
>JAZDDD010000752.1:0-2999 GCA_036679545.1 Gemmatimonadota bacterium
GGTGGTAAAGGCCGTTCTTCTTTTTCCGGGGCAGGGCGCGCAATTTGTTGGCATGGGAAAAGACCTGGCCGACCGGTTTTCGACATGTCGCGAGCTGTTCGAGTCGATTGATGATGCGCTTGGATTCTCTCTGACCGCTTTGATGTGGAACGGGCCTGAACAGGAACTGACACGTACCCATAACGCCCAACCAGCCATCCTGGCACATTCCATGGCTGTCCTATCGCTGATCCGATCCGCGTTAAACACTGTTGCCGCCGCGGGCCATTCGCTCGGCGAATACAGTGCCTACGCGGCCGCGGGGACGTTATCACCAACCGAGGCCGCGAGGCTCGTACGAAGACGCGGCGAACTCATGCTTGAATCCGGCGAGTCGCGCCCCGGGACGATGACTGCGGTTTTGGGTCTAACCGATGACGTAATTTCTGACCTCTGTCGCCAGGCGACTGAGGGCGATAGCGTCGCGGTTCCCGCGAACCTGAACGCACCGGGCCAAACCGTGCTGTCCGGCGATCCGGACGCGATTGCGCGTGCCAGTGCGTTGTGCAAAATTGCGGGCGCGAAACGTGTGTTGCCGCTGAAAGTCAGCGGTGCGTTCCATTCGCCATTGATGGCAACCGCCCGTTCCGGATTAGAGCGAGAATTGGCTAAAACCGATTTTCGAGAACCGGCGTTCCCTGTGATTGCGAACGCCACCACCGATGTTGTCGATACATCCGCCCGTGCACGCACGCTATTGGGAGAGCAGCTGACGTCCACTGTGCGGTGGTCGGACAGCATGCTTCGTGCACGAGCGTTTGCCGGACGAGCGTTTGCCGGACCAGACGCCACGTTTGTCGAGGTCGGGCCCGGAAGTGTATTGACGGGTTTGATGAAGAGGATCGATCGTGACACGCCACGGATGTCATGCGGCACTGCGGACCAGGTGGAGTCAATGATGGAGAAGGTGGCGTGAACATCGACCTCACCGGCAAGATTGCGTTGGTTACCGGTGCTTCGCGCGGCATTGGCCACGCCGTTGCCCAACTGCTCGCGCACGCGGGTGCAAAAGTGGCGTTGGTGGCACGGACAGAGTCCGCGGTCCAGGATGCTGCAAACAAGATCGGCGGATTGGCCGTGGCGGCCGATGTGGCACAGGCGGCAGATGTCGATGCGGCCGTCAGCCAAGTCGAGAAGGAACTGGGACCCGTCGATATCCTCGTGAACAACGCCGGGCTCACACGGGACGGATTACTGGTACGCATGTCCGAGGATGATTGGGACACGGTGCTCAATGTGAATCTCAAGGGCGCGTTCAACATGATGAAACGCGTGTCCCGCGGCATGATGAAACGTCGGGTTGGCCGTGTCATCAATGTTACGAGTGTCGTCGGCATTACGGGCAATGCCGGTCAGGTCAATTATTCGTCGTCGAAGGCGGGGTTGATAGGTTTTACAAAATCGATGGCTCGGGAATTGGCATCGCGGAACGTGTTGGTGAATGCGATCGCGCCGGGTTTTATCGATACGGATATGACCCGTACGCTCAACGATGCACAACGCACCGCCATCTTGGAACAAATTCCACTCGGTCGCTTAGGCGCGGGTGATGATATCGCAAACACCGTACTATTTTTGTCGTCCGACTTGGCAAGCTACATTACGGGCCAGGTGTTGGTTGTCGACGGCGGTATGGTGATGTAACCGTCACAAACATAGAGGAGATTATGAGCGACATGGAAGAGTTGGAGGAGAAGGTTAAAGACATCATCGTCGAAGAACTCGGTGTCGAACGGGACAAATTGGCCGAGGAAGCAACCTTCATGGAAGACTTAGGCGCGGACAGCCTGGACACGGTTGAACTCGTCATGGCCTTTGAGAAGGAATTTGACCTGGACATTCCCGATGAAGAAGCCGAAAAGCTGCGTACCGTTGGCGACGCTTTGAAGTACCTTCATGAGAAGGTAGGGTAAAAGAGTTTGGCGCGCCGGGTAGTTGTTACCGGGATGGGGTTGATATCCCCCTTGGGAAACGATACGGCTTCGACCTGGGAGGGTCTCCTGGCCGGTCGGTCGGGTGCTGCACCCATTCAAGGATGGGACGCATCCGGCTTCGACGTTCGTTTCGGGTGTGAGGTCAAGGGGTTTGACCCCACGGAGTTCATGGACCGTAAGGAGATCAAACGCTCGGATCCGTACGCGCAATATGCCATTGCCGCGTCGGACCAAGCGCTGGCCGATGCCGGATTAAACAACGGTGGTTTGCCGGGTGATCGGTGTGGCGTAATCATTGGCAGTGGCATCGGTGGGATCTCGACCTTTGAGGAACAGTGCAAGCTGTATCTGCAAAAAGGTCCAAAGCGAGTATCACCGTTCTTTGTTCCCATGTTCATACCGGATATTGCGTCCGGGATGGTTTCCATCCGGACCGGAGCCACGGGCCCAAACTACGCCACCGTTTCGGCATGTGCGTCATCGGCACACGCCATCGGCGAATCATTTCGGTTGATTCAGCACGGTCAGGCTGACGTCATGATTACCGGGGGTGCCGAAGCGGCGCTGACACCGCTTGCGGTTGCGGGTTTCAGCAACATGAAAGCCCTATCGAAACGGAACGATGAGCCCCAGAGAGCGTCCCGTCCTTTTGATAAAGGCCGCAACGGATTCGTGATGGGCAACGGTGCAGGCGTGATCATCCTCGAGGCGCTTGAGTATGCCATGGATCGCGGAGCGCGGATCTACGCAGAAGTGGCTGGTTATGGCATGAGTGCGGATGCACATCACATGACGCAACCAGCACCCGGTGGGCAGGGTGCCATACGGTCGATGACCGCGTGTTTGGCGGATGGCAATATGGATCAAGCGGATATCGGTTACATCAATGCTCATGGTACATCAACGCCTCTAGGGGATCGGGCCGAAGTTGATGCCGTCAAACTTCTGTTCGGTGAAAAGGCTAACGCATTGGTGATGGGGTCGACCAAATCAATGACGGGTCACCTGTTGGGTGCGGCTGGCGGT
>JAZDDD010000753.1:0-4367 GCA_036679545.1 Gemmatimonadota bacterium
CATCCACAAAAACCACAAAACAGAAGCCATCGAACCCCAGGGTGAGAAGAGAAAGAACAGAAAACACGATCAAAATTCTGCGGGTTCCGCGGATTCCGTGGCGTTTTCTTAAAGTTCGTGGATTTTGTGGATTTCGTGGCAGACAAAAATGGACCTGTCCAAACATCTCAACCGAAGCCCGAAACCCAACGCGCCACTCCATCGTTATATTTCATTGAAATGATTTACGATATCCTGCGATACTCGGTCTTCGGCGTCTTTGTAGTGGCGTCCGCCGCGGCACTCGGTTCATGGGCCGTTCGCACTCGACGCATTAGTCCGTTTAGCAAACCGGCACAGCTGATAAGACGGACTACCGATCCGATACTCAAACCCGTCGAGAGCTGGATCTTTCGAAAGGGTGGGAACCCGCAAAACGCCGAATGGTGGCTGCTTGGCGGAGCATTGGTCGGCGGCATCGTCGTATTGTCAGCGGCGAACTACTTGGCAGCACGCGCGTTCGAAGTGGGTGGCGCCACGAGACAAGGCCCGTTCGCGTCAGTTCGGTTGCTGGTGTTTTACGCCGGACAACTCGTCAGCATGGCCATTTTTGCCAGAGTGATCGGCACGTGGTTTGGAGTTGGACGATATAACAAGTGGATGCGACCCGCATACGTGCTCACGGATTGGATCATCGAACCGCTCCGGAAAGTTATCCCACCGATCGGCATGATCGACATCACTCCAATAGTCGCGTTCTTTCTCATTCGTATCGGGATGAGTCTTTTCTTGTAGGTCCGGTAAACAAATCGGTGCCTGCGGCCGATGCTACCAGACCGAGCGGACGCAATGCAAGGCACTGCGGTCCTTACCGGAACTGCGAGCGTAGTGTTGCGGGGCTGGCGAAGCTAGTGAGCATTGGCTAGATTTTTGCAACAACTGATGTCTCGTGGTGAGTTGATGCGTATTGCGGCCACGTTAAACAACCTGCTAAAAAGCTCCCTCGGCGTTTTTTGGCGGCGGGGGTTTTTCGTTCGCCACCCCCGGCCCAATACATCAATTTCTCAGAGTCTTTCCTTGACGAGAAGGTTTCGCCGATGACGCGTCCTGCACGCCATAAGGCGCTCTACCAGGCCTTACAACACAGAATACTTATCCTTTGGCAACAACGATCTTTTGTCGCTCACGCAGCCGGACATGATTCGTGAGATTCACGTGGAGTACTTTGCGGCCGGCGCGGATATCGTCGAGACAAATACGTTCAACGGAACCGCCATCTCGCAAGCCGACTATGGAACCGAGGCGGTTGTTTACGAACTCAACGCATCGGCCGCGCGTCTCGCGCGAGAGGTCGCGGACCAATTCACCGAACGCGAACCAGACAAACCTCGATTCGTGGCAGGAAGTCTTGGTCCAACAAATCGCACGGCATCGCTCTCACCGGATGTCAATCGCCCGGGTTTTCGCAACGTCACCTATGATGAAATAGTCCAAGCATACACGGAGCAGGCACGAGGGCTCATAGACGGCGGGTCGGATCTTCTCCTTGTCGAAACTGTTTTTGACACACTCAACTGTCGCGCCGCCCTTTTTGCATTACAAGCGCTCCTCGCCGAACGCAAGCTGGACATACCAATCATGGTGTCCGGTACCATCACCGATGCAAGCGGGCGAACGTTGTCGGGTCAGACACCGGAAGCGTTTTGGAACTCGGTTAGTCACGCCAATCTTTTCAGCGTGGGCCTCAACTGTGCGCTTGGTGCTGCCGAGCTTCGCCCGCACCTAGAAGAACTCTCAACGGTAGCAGACATACCCGTCACGGCACACCCGAATGCCGGCTTGCCTAACGAATTCGGCGAATATGACCAGACGCCAGACGAGATGGCAACAATCATCCGTGAGTTTGGCGAGAGTGGATTCTTGAACGTAGTGGGCGGTTGTTGCGGCACCACACCGGCACACATCACAGCTATTGCTGAGGCCGTCGTTGATCTCTCACCCCGGGAGATTCCCGTCTTAGAACCTCGTTGCAGATTGAGCGGGTTGGAACCGCTCACCATCGGTCCAGATTCGCTTTTCGTTAACATCGGAGAACGGACCAACGTTACGGGATCCGCGCGCTTTCGCAATCTGATCAAGGATGACGATCACGAAACGGCGTTAGAAGTCGCCAGACAGCAGGTGTCCAGCGGCGCACAGATGATTGACGTGAACATGGACGAAGGCCTGTTAGACTCGGTCGCGGAAATGACTCTGTTCTTGAACTTGATTTCTTCCGAACCGGATATCGCTCGAGTACCCATTGTTATCGATTCATCAAAATGGGACGTCATTGAAGCCGGACTAAAGTGCGTTCAAGGCAAGGGGATCGTAAACTCGATCAGCATGAAGGAAGGTGAAGAAGAGTTCAAGCGACAGGCACAGTTGGTACGTCGCTACGGCGCAGCCGTCATCGTCATGGCGTTTGACGAACAGGGACAAGCCGACACCATCGAGCGGAAGGTCGAAATCTGTCGGCGGGCTTACAAGATTTTGACGGAGGACGTTGGGTTTCCGCCCCAGGACATCATCTTCGATCCGAATGTCTTTGCCGTAGCCACCGGTATTGAGGAGCACAACGCATACGGTGTCGCTTTTATCGAGGGCTGTCGTGTCATAAAGGAATCACTCCCGCATGCATTGGTGAGTGGCGGTGTCAGCAACTTGAGCTTCTCATTCCGGGGCAACCACGCGTTGAGAGAGGCCATGCACTCGGTGTTCCTTTATCACGCCATCCAGGCAGGAATGGACATGGGCATCGTCAACGCCGGTGCGCTGCCTGTATACGACGAAATCCCAGCGGACCTCCTGAAAGCCATAGAAGACGTACTGTTCAATCGAAACCCGGAGGCCACCGAACGGCTCACCGACATGGCCACCAGTTTCTCCGGTCAGCTCACCAAGCAGCAAGAGGACCTCACTTGGCGAGAGGGCACCGTACAGGATCGACTGTCGCACGCACTTGTGAAGGGCATCGTCGACTACGTCATCGATGATACGGAGGAAGCCCGCCAAGCATTCGATCGTCCAATCGAAGTCATTGAAGGCCCGCTGATGGACGGTATGAATGTGGTTGGCGATCTTTTCGGGGCGGGGAAAATGTTTTTGCCACAAGTCGTGAAAAGCGCCCGTGTCATGAAAAAGGCCGTGGCACACCTCATACCCTTCATCGAAGAAGAAAAAGAACGACTTGGTCTCACCGGTCAGTCCAACGGAAGAATCGTGATGGCCACCGTAAAGGGGGATGTACACGACATTGGGAAGAATATCGTCGGCGTGGTGCTGCAGTGTAACAACTATGAGGTAATCGATCTTGGCGTCATGGTACCGGCAGACAAAATCTTGAAAGCTGCACGGACAGAAAACGCCGACATCATCGGGCTCAGCGGTCTGATCACACCATCACTCGACGAGATGGTACATGTGGCCAAAGAAATGGAGCGCGAGGGCTTCGACATCCCGCTACTCATCGGCGGCGCCACAACCTCAAAAGCACACACAGCGGTGAAGATCGAAGAACACTACCATGGCCCAACTATCCACGTGATTGATGCTTCGCGTAGTGTATCCGTCGTCGGGAAGTTGTTGAGTTCAACGAAACACGACGAGTTTGTCCAGTCCGTGCGAGACGATTATTCAAGAGTCAGAACCACCCGCGGTGACAGATCCGCAAAAGGCAAGACATTACCGCTTGAGGTGGCTCGCGAGCGAAAATTTGCACTCGATTGGAACACTGCCACACCCGCGGTACCAATTCACCTAGGCATCACTCGCATTGACGATCAACCAATTCAGGAACTGTTCGACTACATCGATTGGACACCGTTCTTCTCAGCGTGGGAGTTAAAGGGAAAGTTCCCCGCAATCCTCGACAACCCAACGTATGGGGAACATGCCCGTTCGCTGTACAAAGACGCGCAAGAAATGCTGGACGTGTTCGTTCGCGACAACATCATCCGAGCCCGGGCAGTGGTTGGCATCTTCCCCGCCAATTCGGTAGATGACGACGATATCGAAGTCTACGCGGACGAACGCCGTACGGAAGTCGTGGCCCGTCTGGCCAATCTCCGGCAGCAATTTGAGAAGCCGGCGGGGCGTGCAAATATTTGCTTGAGCGACTTCGTTGCTCCGAAGACCACCGGTATCCAAGACTACATTGGAGGATTCTGCGTCACTGCGGGTATCGGCGTTGAGGAGTTTTGCGCCGAAGCCGAACGCAACCATGACGACTACAACAGTATCATGGCTAAGGCCTTGGCTGATCGCCTCGCCGAGGCGTTTACGGAGATGCTACACGCACGGACTCGCAAAGAAATTTGGGGCTACGCACCCGACGAAAAGCACACCAA
>JAZDDD010000754.1:0-7632 GCA_036679545.1 Gemmatimonadota bacterium
TATCGATATGTAGTAATTGTATATGTAGTATATATATATTCGATATAGCGATGTCAAGAGAGGCGGGACTTTTCAACACTCAACACTCAACGCTCAACACTCGACTCTCAATACTCAACCTCAGCTTTAAACGTTCAAATGTTTCTTAGATCATCGAGCAGAACTCGACCAAACGTGGGTTGTGTCCATACCACGCGCGAACTTTGCATCAATGGGTGGAATGGGAGACGATGGTCTCCAGGCACTCATCGCGCAGGCTCACGGAGAATTGGGCGCGGCAGCGGCGCAAGACCTGTTTGACAGAGCAGTCGCGTCGATTTCGTCTGACGTATTTGCGTTCCGACCGGATCTGAGCGCCAATTTGTCGCCCACCTAGTCACCTTTCGTTTAGCCCGTTCGCAATGGTCCCTATTGGATCGGCGTCGCCGGCGGGCCACGCACGGTCCGATAGGCGCTAATGTACACACATACATATGTGCATGACTGCGAGCGACGACGTGCGACCTGTGGCAGGAAAAAGAAAATGTGCGTGCAGTTCGGGACGGCACATACAAGTCGTGTGACCTTCCAAACGAACGGCACCTAGCGCGCCGCTTGGCCTATCTGCGCAATCAACATTTCCAACGCCACAATGTTTCGTCCGCCTTCTGGAACGATAACGTGTGCATACCGCTTGCTCGGATCCACAAACTCCACATGCATGGGTCGAACGGTATCGAGATATTGCTTGACCACCGATGAAAAAGTGCGGTCTCTTTTCTCCATGTCACGTTCGAGCCGGCGAAGAATTCTCAGGTCTGGTTCGACGTCAACGAAAACGCGAATATCCATGAGGTTTCGCAGCGCCTCGTCGGCGAGAACCAAAATTCCTTCGATGATGATCGCAGGCTTTGGTTCGACGCGAACGGCACGGATCGATCGCGTATGCGTTGAAAAATCGTATTGGGGGATTTCTACCGCACGGTTGTTTTTGAGTTGCTGAACGTGTTCCACCAGAAGCGGTGTCTCGAGAGCGTCGGGATGATCGTAGTTGACGCCTTCGCGTTGATCAGCCTGAAGGTGGCTCCGATCGCGATAGTACGAGTCATGTTGGATCCGCGCAACGCGGTCGGCGCCGAGTCGCTCGACAATCCTATCGACAAGTAGGCTCTTGCCTGCGCCAGTTCCGCCAGCGATGCCCACAACAACACTCATCTCATCCACCAGGAGCCGTGGTTGTCCATGCCGTCGCCTCTCCGTCCCTGTGGCCATCTTAGGATCGCAAAGTTAAAGGACCGCTCCACAGGCCGCGAGGATCGTCTGAGTATTCCTTATTAAGGCAGCGGAGGGTTCAGTAACCGGCCCCTGGTATCAAAAAGTGGATCTCCGAAATCGAGTTCTGACAGCTCCCTGACCATCGAGATCGCGCGGCGGTTGGGGTCCGGTGTGGGAATCCCGGGTCCCACGAGATTCACGGGATGGATGGTCGCGTCCGTCACAACGCCATTTGGCGCAAGTGTGACGTGGAGGACGGTGGATATTCCAAGTGGACCACGCAGGTTGAACCCGTGCCACGCCGCAAAGTTGCCAAGCGAATAGGCGATAAAACGTCCACGATAGATCTCCATGCCGCGGAGTACGTGTGGGCCGTGGCCCAGTATAAGATCGGCGCCCGCATCGACCAGCGTCCGCGCGAACCGAAAGACATCGCCTCGATCTTCTCCGTAGGCTCGCTCATTGGTTCGCGGCACTCGAGTTGCGTTGCTCCCCTCGGCACCGCCGTGGAACGAAACGAAAACGAGGTCGTGGTTTCTATCGGCTTCCAAGACGGCATGTCGCGCGCTTTCTATGTCTTGGACCCTGAATGGTCCATCGCCGGTCGAGAATGCGAGCAGCCCGACTTTCAGACCGCGAGTCTCCCACGAGGCGAGGCCCGCGATAGAACCCGACGAACGGAGATCCGCGGCATCCAACGCGTCCATCGTACTCCGCATTCCAAATTGACCAAAATCGCTCGCGTGGTTGTTGTTCGCGCTCAAGATATCAAAACCAAACGTACGGAGCGTTTTCGCAAAGGCCGTCGGTGCCCGGAAGGCGTAACAATTCCTCGAGCCCCGTCTACATTTCGTACTCACCCCGGAATCCGCCAACACGGTTTCGAGGTTGCCGAAGGTGACATCTGGGTGACGCAACACCGCGGCCATGGGTGTGAACATACTCCGTGCGGAGTCAGACGGTATCCGTGGCGCGTCCTCGGGCCATGTTGTGCCGAGTTGTATGTCGCCAACGGCTCCCACGGTGAAATACTCTCCTGGACGTGGCTTTTCTTCCACATCGGGCGCCACACCGTCCATGCGTTGTGTTGCGTCGTCGCGCCGCATCTCCACGATGGGCACGTATCGTTGCAATCCCACATGGCGCGGTTCGTAACTGGCCAATTTGTCCCAAGTGTCTAGGGCGTCATCCCAACGGGTCATCACTTGGTAGTTCCAACCTAATTCCCACAACGCCTCACGATTTGTCGAGTCTGCCGCGAGTGCTTCTCGCAGCAGTGCAGCAGAATGTTCCAAACCCTTTGCGTCGGCACGGACGGAGCGGGCCACTGCCACGAGTTGTTGAGATCGTAATGAGTCCCGGCGAGGATTGCGTGGTGGCGGTACGGTCAACTCCGGAACGACGGCGACGGGGTCGGGGATCATCTCAGGTGCTTGGGGGAGGGTCGCGGGTTTTTGAGTTGGTGGAGGCTGTTCGAATCCACCGGATGAGCACGACAATAGCACTCCCATGCCGAGGCCAAATGAAACGACGCGTAAAATCGTGGAGTTTCTCATCTTCCTGAAGATGGCTTACGCACGTCGATCGTCAAACCTTTCGGGGCCAACAACAAAGCGGGTCGCGGGCAGCCGGCGGCAGACAGTCTGGCATCACTGATGCATGATGATAATAACGGGCTGAGGATTGAACACGTAGCGTCGTTTGGTCCCGGTTTTTACGGCGGTTCTGGTAAATCGCAGGAGACACACGGCGTTGCCGTGCGGAGATAGGTGATCTAGATCACCATTCGAACCTTTCGAACCTTTTTTGTTGAAATTGGGTTTAATGCGTAGGGAAGGTTGACTGTGGTCGGGCGTGGATGACGGGCTCACCACCGGTTCGGAGCGGGAATATCCGTCCGGACCGAAAGGATCGGGTCACGATTGGTCGGAGACCCGGTTACCTCTATTCTGCGGTGTTCGGGGCCGATACTGAAGTTTAGGTATTGGACTCAATTGGTAAGGGAGGGCTCGTGCGATTTTTGTCCGCGGCTCCCAGACTTGTGTTTACGCTAATCGCCGGTTTCATGGCGGACGGCGGAGCTGCGTCGTCGAACGGCACCGCCAATTCAGTTCCGCAACACGGTTCAACTTTCAAAATCACCGCTCCGGCAACGTCAATCGCGGGTGGTGATCTGTTTGTAGACCTCGCCGATAAAGAGCCGCCAACGCTCAAACGTCCCGGGAGCGTCCACGAATTTTATTTCACGAGGGCAATTTACGGATCCGGACTGGCTTCGAGGTGGACGCCCTCGTGGGCAACTGACTACCCGAAAGCCGACTTGCAGTTTCTCATTGGGTTGAAGCGTCTCACGAATGTGGATGCATACGATTTTGAGAACGCCATCGAGCTAGACGATCCCACGCTCCGCAGGTTTCCGTTTCTCTACGCGTTGGAGGTCGGCTACATGGGCCTGACAGACGCGGAGGTCAACGGCCTCAGTAACTATCTGCTTGCTGGTGGCTTCCTCATGATTGATGACTTCTGGGGCACGTGGCAATGGCAAAATTTTGAGATGGAGATGCAGCGGGTGCTCCCCGGAATGCCTATTGTAGATCTCCCCATGGATCACCCGATCTTCTCGATGTTCTACAACATCGATGAGATCGTTCAAGTCCCGAACGTAGGTCTGGGCAAGGCCGGCGGCCCCACCTGGGAGTACGATGGCTATCACCCGGCGGTTCGCGGGATATTTGGCGATGATGGTCGGTTGTTGGTGGCCATCAATTGGAACACGGATCTGGGTGACGCATGGGAGTGGGCTGACGACCCGTTCTACCCCCTGGCGTTTTCCACGTACGCCTACGAGATGGGCATCAACATTATCCTGTATGCTATGACGCATTGATGGTCAATTCTCATCGTTTACCCGGGGTCTGCGTATACTTTAGGTAACGCCAACGAGTCACGAGGGTGTTTCCCTCGAGTGTGCGTTGGGTTGGAGCAGGTGTTGGGTGGGGTGGGGTCGGTGATCACGTTCACAGACGGGCTTCCGATGGGTCAATCCATCTTTGAGTTCCTCTTCAAGTACCGTCCCGTGGTTTTTGAACGGGGCGACTTCACATTCTTAGCGCCATGGACGGGGCTAGTGGTGGCTCTCGTTCTCGTCGTGCTTGCCGTTCCGACCGTATTCCAATATCTGCGTGTGAAGGGCAAAAGCTCGTTTTCCGATCGTTTGATTCTCTCGGGGTTTCGCGCGACGGTGCTTGGCCTCGTCCTCTTCAGTCTTTTCCGCCCAATTCTAGTTTTATCGACGGTGGTTCCCCAACGGAACTTCGTCGGTGTGCTGCTGGACGATACGCAAAGTATGCGCATCGCCGATGCGGACGGTGCGCCACGGGGCCAGTTCATCACCGATGAGTTTTCCCCCGGCACCGACAATCTGCTGTCGGCATTGTCTGAACGTTTCTTGGTGCGCGTATTCCGGTTTTCGTCCTCTACCGGTCGTGCGGAAGATGCAAGCGAACTGAGCTTTGCGGGTGGAAGGTCCGATGTTGCGCAGGCGCTCGATCACGCGCGGCAACAACTGTCGTCTGTGCCGTTGGCGGGGTTGGTCCTCGTCTCCGATGGCGCGGACAACTCGTACAAATCGATCGACGAGACAATCTTAGCATTACAGGCGGGTTCGATTCCGGTTCATACCATCGGTTTGGGACAACGGACGTATGACAAAGATATCGAACTGACACGTGTCGAAACACCGCGTCGGGTTTTGAACGGGACATCGCTGGCGGTGGATCTCATGGTGATGAACCGGGGGTTTGCGGGGAGAACTGTCGCCCTGCAGGTCGAAGATGCCGGGCGCATCGTGAATACGCAGGATGTCACGCTTGGCGGAGACGGTGAAGCGGTTCCGGTCCGGGTCATATTCACGGTGACCGAACCCGGACCCCGTGTGTTCAAGTTCATCATTCCCGAGCAGGCTGGCGAGCTAGTGGCCGAAAACAACGTTCAACAGGCCTTGATCGTTGTGGAGGACCGTCGTCAAAAAGTCTTGTACTTCGAGGGGGAACCTCGTCACGAATTGGCATTCATCCAACGGGCCGTGAAGGAGGACAAAAACCTTCAGCTCGTTACCTTGATCCGGACGGCGGACAACAAGTTTTGGCGGGGCGGCATTTCCGATCCGGACGAATTGATCGCCGGTTTTCCAACAACGCGAGAAGAACTGTTCACCTACCAGGGGCTGGTGCTCGGTTCGATCGAGGCAAGCTATTTTACGTATGACCAGCTTCGGATGATTTCCGATTTTGTGAGTGAACGCGGTGGTGGCCTCCTGATCCTCGGAGGTCGGCAGGGATTTGCCGAAGGCGGTTACTCGGGCACACCCGTGGAGGACGTCTTGCCGGTGGTTTTGAAGGACCCGGTCGATCCTGAGTTTTTCACATCTGTTTCGCTCGAAATCACACCGGCCGGCAACAGACATCCGGTTACCCAACTTGGTGTCGACCCCGAACACATCACCCCCTGGGGAGATCTACCGCCGGTCACGGTGATCAATCCCATTTCCGACATCAAACCAGGTGCAACGACGTTGTTGCGTGGCACTGGTGGACGCGGGGCGGACCAAGTCGTTTTGGCGGCGCATCGGTTCGGTCGTGGCAATGCTATGGCGCTTACGGTGCACGATTCGTGGATCTGGCAAATGAGCGCCGAAGTCCCCTTGGAGGACCAAACACACGAAACGTTCTGGAGCCAAATGCTACGTTGGTTGGTGAGCGGTGTGGCGGATCGCGTCGAAGCGTTCCCGTCAGCAGACCGGGTGCCACCAGGTGAAGCCGTCGAACTTGTTGCGGAAGTTGAGGACGAATCATATCTCCGTGTTAACAACACCGACGTTGAAGTGACGGTACGGTCGCCGTCCGGCGATGAAACCGTGACGAACATGGAGTGGACAATCGATCGGGATGGCGAGTATAGAGCGTCTTTCGTTCCGACCGAAGCGGGTTTATACGAGATACGGGTCTCGGCAGTAACGGATGGCGAACGCGTCGAAAGCAAAGTGTCGTACGTTGAATCGACTGATCTTACCCGTGAGTACTACGAATCGGAAATGCGAGCGTCTCTGTTGGAACGCGTTTCCGAAGAAACGGGTGGCGGCTTCTATAGTGCTGCCGATGCCCAGAACCTCGTGGAGGACATACAATACACTGACAGCGGCACGACGGTCGTGGAAGAACGGGATCTCTGGGATATGCCGGTGATATTTTTACTTGTGTTAATGCTGATGTCCACCGAGTGGGGCTATCGGCGGTTCCGGGGGTTGGTGTGAGATCGGGGATTACGTCTTGTTTGCTGATCGTTTTTATGTGGTCGGGGGGTGTGGCGCAAACAAAATTGGTCGTGGTCACCGGGATAGGGGGTGAGCAGCAGTACAGTGACGTGTTCCATGAGTGGGCAACAACGCTGATTGACGCGGCCGTCAATCGTAACAATGTCTCGCCCGACGATGTGGTGTACCTTGGTGAACGTGTCGAACGGGATCCGGACCGTATTCACGCACGGTCGACCAAAGCCCAACTCGTAGAGACGTTTCAGGCCTTGGCCCGCGACGTGGGGTCCAACGACCTCGTGTTTGTCGTTCTCATTGGCCACGGAAGCGTACGAAATGAGGAATCCCGTTTCAACCTCCCCGGGCCGGATGTTACCGCAGCCGAGTTTGATCAGTTGCTCGATGCATTTGATACGCAACGAGTGGTATTCGTCAACACCTCCACGGCGAGTGGCGGATTTGCGAAGGCGCTGGCCGGTCCCAATAGGACGATCGTCACCGCGACCAAAACCGGGTTCGAGCGGAACGAATCGGTATTCGGTGGTTTTTTTGTTCGTGCCTACGCCGAAGATGTGGCCGACGTCGATAAAGACAATCGTGTCTCCGTTCTCGAAGCATTCGAATATGCCGTACAAGAGGTGCGACGGTCCTATGAGTCTGACAACAGATTGTTGACAGAACATGCATTGTTGGAAGACAACGCCGACGGCGAAGGCAGTGGCGAACCGAGCATCGACGGGCCCGACGGTTCATTAGCTGCAACAATGTTTCTGCGGCCAAGTGGTGCGGTCATGGTGGCGGGAACTGCCGACTCGGTCCTCACGGGTTTGTATAGCGAAAAAGAGGTCATTGAACAACAGATTGCGGCCCTACGTACTCAGCGGTCTGAGATGGATCAGGAGGCGTACGATGTCCGGCTGGAAGATCTCTTGGTGGAACTGGCACTGAAAAGCCGCGCAATCCGCGCACGGGAGCGGGGAGGCGGAGTGTGAACGTGATGTTGCGCCGTGTAGCGCCAGCCATCATTGCCGGAGTCATGCTTGGTGTTTTGGCTCCATCTGCCGTTG
>JAZDDD010000755.1:0-5292 GCA_036679545.1 Gemmatimonadota bacterium
CAACTTGGCGGAGTAGCTCAGCTGGTTAGAGCAGCGGAATCATAATCCGCGTGCCGGGGGTTCGAGTCCCTCCTCCGCTATTCATCACAACTCCGTATGTGCAAAGGGTTCCGGTTTCGACGGGGACCTCAATCTTTGTGGTCATCACCCTCAATTGTCTTTTTCCCAGTGCACCAAGTTTCTCAAGGGACGGTCTCACCGAACTGGGTGGGATCGCGGCCGTCCTTGCGGGAATGGGGTTCCTTGCATCGTTCATTCCAGGGCGGCGTGCTACGCGAGTTGATCCGACCATCGCGATGAGGGCTGAATGATGTGATAGTGATTGCCTTCACGCGCGCCCGCGGGCATTTTCCCCTCAGGTGCGGTGTTCTCGAGGCCGAACCAGCAACGTCCGTGTGCAATCTCGATTTGTCGATGTGGGGGAACACGTGAAACGAGTCGCCGTTCTCGGAGCCGGCATGGTGTGTAAACCCATGGTCGACTACTTTCTCGATCATTGTCGCTACAGTGTCGTCATGGCGACGCGCACGAAGGACAAGGCGCTTCGCATCATTGATGGGCGGCCGCACGGCCATGCGGTGCACTGGGAGTTCGGTGACAACGTGATCCTCGATCGTCTCGTCGACGACGCTGATATTGTCGTCAGCATGATCCCGCCGACGTTGCACGTCCCGGTTGCCGAAGCGTGCCTGCGACATGGCCGGAGCCTGGTGACCACCTCGTACATCAGCCCACAGATGATGGAGCTGCACCCGCGCGCGCTAGAACGCAACGTGCTGTTGTTGAACGAGTGCGGCGAAGATCCGGGGCTCGATCACATGAGTTCAAAGCGTATGATTGATCACGCGCACAAAGAAGGAGGACGCATCGAGAGCTTGATCTCGTTTGGTGCGGGTCTGCCGTCCTTCGAAGCGAATCGCAATCCGTTCGGATACAAGTTCAGCTGGAGCCCGAAAGGTGTTCTGCTCGCGGCGAACTCGCCGGCCGCCTACCTGCGTCGAGGCGAGCGCGTCGATGTTGCCGGCGAAGACCTGATGGCCCGCCACTGGTTCGTCGATATCCCTGGTGTCGGAACGTTCGAGACATATCCCAACCGCGACAGCACACGCTACAAGGACGCGTTCGAACTCGACGACGAGGCCACGCTCTTCCGCGGGATTCTCCGCTTTCCGGGGTGGTGCAACACGCTGCACGCCATGAAGGGACTTGGTTTAGTGGACGATAGTAAGAAGCACGACCTCACCCAAGCGACCTACACGGGGCTTCTTGCATCGCAGGCAGGGCTGGACGAGCGGGACGACATGCGCCGCGTCGTCTGCGAGGCGCTCGGCCTCGAGGAGCGCAATGACATCATCAAGCGGATGAAATGGCTCGGCCTTTTCGATAAACGCACGATCCCGTTGTCGGAGGGGAGTCCCGCCGATGTGCTGACCCACCTGATGCTGAGCAAGCTTTCATACGGGAAAGGGGAGCGCGACATGGTCATCATCCACGATGAAATCGTCGTGGAGAAAGACGGTCATCGCGAAAAACGTACATCGACGATGGTCATGGAGGGAACGCCGTTCGGAGATACCGCGATGTCACGGGCGGTCGCGCTGCCCGCAGCAATTGCAACGAGGTTGATCCTCGAAAACCAGATCGCCGCGCGTGGGGTACAGTTGCCCACCTTGCGGGAGTTGTACAAGCCCATTCTCGAAGAACTCCCGCTTTGGGACATTGAGTTCGAACACCGGACGTCCACGTTAGACGCGAAGGAGCTTCGGGAGTAATGCGCGACAGGCAACTGACCGACCGACTTTCGATGCTTTGCTCGGTGTAGTGGACGAAGTGTTTGCGATTGAAATGCCCGATGTCGAGCGTGCGAAAACCGTAGTGCAGGGCCGCAAGCGTCTTTCGGCGCGCGACTCCCTCCATGGCGCGGTGATGGAACGGGAGCGTATCGAGCGGATTTTGATGTTTAATGGGGCTTTCGACACGGTGCCAGGTATCGAGCGTGTATATGTTTAGGGCCCGGACTTGACGATATCTAGCCACTGTGAGTAGCCTGTTTGGCCGGCTGTTCGATTGTTCGGGTGGGGTTGGGAGGACAGCTGGCGGCTGGTAGCTGGCAGCTGGCAGTCAACCTGGCGGAGTAGCTCAGCTGGTTAGAGCAGCGGAATCATAATCCGCGTGCCGGGGGTTCGAGTCCCTCCTCCGCTATTCAGTTTGGAGCCAAGAATGCAACTACCTTATCGCTACACGGTGGATGCAACAAAAAGGAGGCAGAAACCATGAAGACGGTTGTATTGGGATTGCTTGGGTTGGCCGTAATGACTCCGGCTCCAATAGTTGCACAGTCGACCGAAGATCGCGCGGGGGTTGAGCGCGCCGCTCTCGACTATCTCGAGGGTTTTTACGAAGGTTCTACGGAGAAGATTCGCCGCGGTGTTCACCCGGATGTGTTCAAGTTCGGCTTTGCGAACCGGGATGGGGAGTATAGCCGGATCCCGATGTCCTTCGACGAGATGTTGGCCTTCGCGACGAACGTGAGGGAGTCGGGCCGCTTCCCAGATGAGAACGCCCCGAAGCGCGTTGAGGTGCTCGATGTCCTCGACCAGACGGCCGTGGTCAAAGTGTACGCCTGGTGGGGCAGCGATTACCTCAACATGGCCAAGTACGATGGCGAATGGAAAATCGTTCAGGTACTCTGGCAAACACCACCGAGCGAGTAAACGGCGCAAAGTCTTTCCGGAGCGGGACCTCGCTAGAAGGGCCCTCTGCCGGCTGCTTCGGACACAGGTTAATATGGGAGCCTCGCCATCGCACTTTTCTTGGACGCGGACGTCCTGCGCTCGAAGAAGGTGCCGCCCGTAGAGCCGGTCTCGATGACGTATGGGACAGGCAACGACGACGCTCCTGTAACACTCGTTCACGTAGCGTGAGTCATTTCCCCCATTGTCCACGTGATTAAGCCCGCGGCGCGATGGACACCCGTCCGCCATTGAGGGTAAATTCGTTGACTGTTTGGCACTTAGGGGAATCCTCCTGAGAGGTGCAGTAGTTGCAACGAAGGAAATGCGGCTACGATACAAGGGATAAGTCGCCAAGCGACCGCAACCCCACGCAAGACGCGTGACGTCACATAACGTTTGTGTCTCCCGGATGTCACGTCGGCCCAAAACGAAAGGACGATCGGTGAGATCAATGCCCGACAACCAGCGATTGCCCACGCTGTCCGCTTCAACTCCGAACCCTTCGGTGCTCGACCCAGTCTGCGGGATGCAGGTGTCGGCAGGCGGCAAACTGCACGAGGAATATGAGGGGGTGGACTTCTTCTTTTGCAGTGAGTCGTGCCAGAAGAAATTCCGTGCGTCACCCGAGAACTATGCCAACAAGACGTTTACTCCGCACGTGACACCGCCAGCCAAACCGGGCGCGTCATATACCTGTCCGATGGACCCCGAGGTCCGCGAGCGGGTCCCGGGGCCGTGTCCAAAATGTGGCATGGCGCTCGAACCAGATCTTCTCGCCACCGTGGTGTCTCGCACGGAGTATGTTTGCCCGATGCACCCGGAGGTCGTGCGTGATGAACCGGGGTCATGCCCAATTTGCGGTATGGCGCTAGAGTTGAAGACTGTCACCGCCGACGAAGAACAGAACCCGGAACTAGTGGATATGACTCGGCGATTTTGGCTGAGTGCGGTCTTGTCATTGCCGGTCCTTGTCATGGCCATGGGGGTCTATCTCCCAGGCGGCAATCCTTTTCTTCGACTGACATCCCCGGCGGTCCTTTCGTGGCTCGAATTGCTTTTGGCGTCCATCGTCGTGCTCTGGGGTGGATGGCCGTTTTTTCAAAGAGCTTGGCGGTCGGTGGCAAGCCGCAACCTGAACATGTTTACGCTTATCGGTCTTGGTGTGGGTGTCGCCTACGTGTACAGCGTTATCGGTACATTGCTGCCCGACATCTTCCCGGCAAACTTCCGAGATGAGTTAGGGAAGGTTGGAGTGTATTTCGAGGCCGCCGCTATCATTGTGACATTGGTTCTTTTGGGGCAAGTGCTGGAACTCAAGGCCCGGAGCCAAACAAGCGCAGCCATCAAAGCTCTTTTAGGTCTGGCTCCAAAAACGGCTAGACGCCTCTTAGCGGACGGCACCGAAGCAGACGTACCACTGGATGATGTACAGCCGGGAGATCGGCTCCGGATCCGACCGGGGGAAAAGGTACCGGTCGATGGTATCGTGGTGGACGGTAGCAGTGCTATCGATGAAGCCATGATCACGGGTGAGCCCATCCCGGTCGAAAAGGTTGCGGGGGATCGGATCATCGGTGCGACGATCAACGGGACAGGCGCTCTCGTCATGCGAGCCGAACGCGTCGGTGCCGAGACGCTTCTTTCGCAGATTGTCCGGATGGTGGCAGAAGCCCAGCGGAGCCGTGCGCCTATTCAGAAGCTTGCTGACGTGGTCGCAGGATATTTCGTGCCGGCTGTAATTCTTATTGCGATCGTAACATCCATCGTGTGGGGTCTCTTTGGACCGGAACCACGCATGGCAATCGCACTCATCAATGCCGTGGCGGTTTTGATCATCGCCTGCCCATGTGCGCTTGGCCTTGCAACACCGATGTCGATCATGGTGGCAACTGGAAAAGCAGCTACGCTTGGCGTCCTATTCAAAAATGCGGAAGCCATCGAAGTCATGCGCAAGGTGAACACCTTGGTCGTCGATAAGACGGGCACACTCACGGTCGGTAAACCGAAACTCATTGCGATTCTGCCGGAAGAAGGTTGGGACGAAAATGAGCTTTTGCGTTTGACGGCCAGCCTCGAGCGGGGCAGCGAGCATCCGCTCGCGGAAGCCATCGTCACGGGAACCAAAGATCGCGGGATTACACTCGAAGAGGCACAGTCGTTCAAATCAGTTACGGGTAAGGGTGTGATGGGTGACGTTGGTGGTCGCGCCGTGGCATTGGGTAACAGACGATTCATGGAGGATATTGGAGCTGAAACAGATGCGGTTCTTGATCGGTCTGAAGCGATGCGCGCCGAGGGGCAGACCGTGATGTTCGTGGCGGTCGATGGACGACTTGCCGGACTCGTTGGGGTGGCAGATCCCATCAAAGAAACAACTCAACAAGCTATCGAACAGCTGCATCGCGAAGGCGTGCGGATAACAATGCTGACAGGCGATAGCAAGACGACGGCCGAGGCAGTCGCGAAGAAGTTGGATATTGACGACGTAGTCGCAGAGGTGCTTCCGGATCAAAAAGTAGAGGTAGTAAAAAGGCTTCAGGGCGAGGGTCGCATCGTT
>JAZDDD010000756.1:0-27916 GCA_036679545.1 Gemmatimonadota bacterium
GGACATTGCGCTGGAATGCACGCACTGCCGGAAGGTCCGGCCAGTCGGCAAATGACTGCGGGTATTTGGACGCGGGCAGTGCGAGTGACACCTGGACAACTTGTGTGGGATCGAATCCCGGATCGACGTTGGTCAGTCGTTGAAAGCTCTTGATGAGTAAACCCGCGCCGGTAACTAGTACAACCGCCATACTAACTTCGGCGATCACAAGAGATTTTCGCAGACGTTGTTTTCCAACACCAACACCGCCGCGACCGCCCTCCTTCAAGGGTTCGTGTAAATCCGCCTTCGTTACTTGGAGCGCAGGGAGCAAACCAAACGCGATACCGGTTACGATCGAAACAGTGAACGTGAAACTGAGCACGCGCCAATCGATTCCGATGCTCGTGAGGCGCGGAATTGCGGACGGATTCATGGCGACCAAGCCTGACACGCCGGCATAGGCCAGCATCAGGCCAAGTGATCCGCCCAGGACGGCCATGAGGACGCTTTCCGTCAGAAACTGCCGCACAAGCCGTAGCCGACCCGCACCGATTGCCATGCGGATGGCCACTTCGCGATCACGTGCCATCGCACGTGTAAAGAAGAGGTTGGCAACATTGACACAGGCAATGAGCAACACAAAACCAACCGCGCCCATCAAGACCCATAGTTGCGTGCGTACTCCGGTGAACAACGCGTCGTGAATCGTCTGTCCCCACATACCGCGATTCTGGTTGGCTCCCGGGTATTCCTGTTCGAGAGCCGAGGCAATCGCGGTGAGGTCGCCGTTGGCGCGCTCCAAAGGAACACCCTCGCGAAGCCGAGCCAGAACGCTAAACCCGTGATTGCCACGTGGACGACTGGTGGGCCCAAGTGCCAATGGGCGCCAGACATCGATGTTCGCCGCTGGAAATGCAAACCCCTCCGGCATAACACCGATGATTTGTGCGGATACGCCATCCAATACTATTGAACGTCTGAGGATTCCGGGATCGCTGCCAAAACGCATCGACCAAAACCGGTGGCTCAAAACCGCCACCGGATCTGCACCGATGACGTCATCCTCCGGATCGAACCCTCGGCCAAGCATTGGGAACACACCTAACATGGAAAAGAGGCGATGGGTGGCTCTCGTTGTGGTGACGACTGCCGGCTCTGCATCCACGGCCGTAACCGTCGCAGTGGGAGATTGAAACGCCGCCATCGCCGCGAAGACCTCGTTTCGTTCCTGGACGTCAAAAAAATCGGGAAGCGAGAAGCCTTCGAAACGTGTCCCGTTGAGTCGATCACTCTCTTGCAGCATGAGCAGTTGCGTTGCGTCCGGATACGGCAAGGGCCGCAACAATACCGTGTCCACGACCGAGTAGATAGCGGAATTCGCTCCAATCCCCAGTCCCAGCGTAAGCAACACGATCAACGTAAAACCGGGGTTCTTGATCAACGAGCGAAACGCGTACCGAACATCCTGCATAAATGTCGATATCATTGAATCTCTCCGCGTAGGAGGTTCCACCATCCTCAACCTGTGACACACACGCCGGGTCCGATCAAAGTCTCCAAACCGGTCGATCGCCGCTCGACGGGCGCGGGGTGATGAATACCCTCGGGCTTCGTAACTCTTTGCCCGCATGTCGAGATGATATGCGAGTTCCTCATCAACTTCCCGACGAGTTTTTTCGCGTTGCAACAAAGCGCGAATCCTAAAACGCAAATCCAGCCAACTCATCGGATTACTCAACTAGACCTAAGAATCTTTGCCACGGCCGTGGAAAACGTTCCCCACCGTTCTTGCTCTTGATGGAGTTGTTTTTTTCCGGTGGGCGTCAGACGATAGTATTTTGCCCGGCGATTGTTTTCAGTCGCTTGCCAATTAGCCCGGAGCCACCCCCGCCGTTCCATTCTGTAAAGCGCCGGATACAACGACCCCTCCTCGACACGCAGCGCATCATCAGTGAGACCCTGAATACGAACACCGATCGCATACCCGTTCATTGGCTCATCCTCGAGCAGCTTCAGAACCAGCAACTCGAGCGTACCATGGAGCAGTGTGGTCATAGCTCTCCTTAGACACTCTAAGTAAAGCGATCGTTCCCTTAGATTGTCAAGGGGTAATCAGATCACAGCTGTGCAGAACGACGTGTTGGTGGCCGGCCAAGGAACAGCGGGTAGCTTGTAGCGGGCAGCCGGCAGCGCGGGCAACTCACCTACCAACCCTCAAACGCCAGCCACCAACTAGCTTCCATCATGGACCCGTACCCTAAAGCTGACTTCGTCCGTGTCATCTACGAACGGGGGCTTCAACTCCTCAAAGCCGAGGGCGGCTGGCTCATCCCATCATCGATGAAATTGGAGCGCATCACACAACCCGCCGAATTTGAGGCCACCTACGATCTGCGACACATAATTCGTGACACCGAGTTCAACGTCCCATTCTTTCAACCACGCAGAATGTTCGATCCGCACGGGCGACCGGTCAGCCGCGCCCGTTATCTAAAAGGGTACGTAGAGGACTCGCGGCGACGAATCTACAAGTACATGGTGGAGCATCATCTTTTTTGTGCGGTCGCACATCTTGGGTATCTGGCGGAGGCCTATGGTGGATTGGCGGTGCTCTCCAACGAGAATCGGTGGAAACTGCCCAAACACGTTCGCGACCAGTCGAGACTCCAGCTGGAAGACTCTGCCCTCCGCCATGCCGAAGCCGTCTTCACGTCCCTTACCTCAGCATTGGATGCAAGCCGGTTTCTGATCTGGCGCGACAACATGCGGCCGCCGGACAGCCTGCCCGCGACGCTCGACTTAGTGATGACGACCGCGAACCGCGAGCTACGCATGATCGTGTCGCCAATTGAGCAACTCTACGCCGAGCTTGGATCGCGGTTGCTGCAATACCGAGATTGTAGCGTTAACCATCACCCGATCACCAAACTCGGCGGTAGATGCGGCGCCGTACTGAACGACGGCGACATCTGGGAAATTCGGATGGATCTGCCGGACGACCCGTCCGTCAGCGAGAGCCACTTCACGTTCGACGAGCAAATCGATCTACTCGAATACTGCTGGCAAACAACATGTGACGTGGTCCGATGTGTTGAATCAACCCTGCCACAAATCTACGAACTGGATACGCTTGGCAAACAACCGTCCAAATGGTATTGGCTTACGGACGTGTGAACTGCCGAACGTCGAACACCGAACGTCGAACCAGGAACGTTCAGTGTTCAGCGTTCGACGTTCTAACGTTCTAACGTTCTAACGTTCAACAACTCGCTCCGATAGTTTTTGAAGGGCATTACTGAGGTCGGGTTTTTCGTCGAGAACCGCCAGCATCGGATCGACTGTCCGTCCGCAAAGGATGTCGGGCGCTGTTTTGATGGTGAAGTCTGACATCCTTAGACCCGATTTTACATCACTCCAATCCAATGGCATTGATACCGATGCGTTGGGAAGCGGGCGCACACACAGTGGTGACACCAACAGTTTCCCGTGACCGTTTTGGACGAAGTCGATGTACACTCGGCCGGCCCGACCGGATAAGGCTCGAGTCACCGTGGCGATTTCTGGGTGCGCGGCGGCAGTCACCCTGCCAAGTAATTCCGCGATGGACTTTGATTGCGCGTAGGTGCATTGACCGCCGAGCGGCACGAGGACATGGATGCCAGAGGAACCACTCGTTTTCACGTAACACGGTAGTTCAATGTCTTCACAGAGTTCACGGAGCGCTATCGCGACGTCGATGACCTGTTCGAACGGTGCTTCTTTTGGATCGAGATCGAGAATCGTCCAGTCGGGTCGCTCCAGGTGGGTGAGTCGGCTTGACCAGACATGCAACGGGATGGTGCCCATGTTGATGATGTAAAGAAGTGTCTCGACGTCATCACAAATGAAGTAGTTCGTTTCTTTGCCGGAATCTTCGCTCCAGACCATTTCCTTGCGTATCCAATCCGGCGTCCATTGTGGCGCGTCTTTCTGGAAAAAAGATTTGCCATCGATCCCGTCGGGAAAACGCGTCATGACAACTGGACGGTTTGCAAGATAGGGCAGTATCCACCGCGCCACCGAACGATAGTATTCGATCAAGTCGCCCTTCGTATATTGCTCGTCCGGCCAAAAAATTTTGTCGAGGTTCGTAAACGGAACTAGCGTCCGTGGGGCGTCGTCCGCCAACGGTTCCGGACTGCCAAAGACCGGGTCTCCACCCGGCCGCACACAGTCTTCTTTTGGTTTGTCATCACGAAACCGAAAGAACACGGGGTGTCGCAACAAAGCTCCATCGGGCCATTCTTTGTACCGGACTTCCACCACGAGTTCGGGTTCGACCCAACGGTGGGACTGCCCAAGGGGCACCATCTCTCCTATACACGAAGGACCGTCACGCACGGTGGGCTCGAGCAGCGCACGGATCTTGGTCAGTTCATCAGTTTTGAAACCCGTTCCCACCGCACCAGCATATACCAAATCCGACCCATCGTACGCGGCTAAGTGAAGCGATCCAATCCCGACTCGCGATCCTTTTGGCTCGCTGAATCCCACCACCACGAAATCAGCCGTGCGATCCAGTCTGACCTTCAACCAACTCGAAGACCGGCCTGCATGGTACGACGAGCTTTTCCTCTTGGCGACCATCCCCTCGAGTTCCATTTTCTTGACCTGCTCAAAGAACGCTTCGCCCACGGTTTCAACGTGATCGGAGTACTTCAAAGAACCGGCCGGCGGTAGCACACTTTTGAGGATTTCTTTTCGTTTTAGGAGGGGCAAACTGCGCAGGTCGTACCCTTCAATTGCGATCAGGTCAAAGACATAAAGCGCTGCCGGGTACTCAACCGCAGCACGCTGAATCTCCGCCCGATGCGTGAGACGTCCGCGCTTCTGCATCCGCCGAAAACTTGGTCGCCCCTCTTCATCATGCACAACGACTTCGCCGTCCAGAATAAAGTCGTTGAACGGAAACTTCACGACGGCTTTGGCAACTTCCGGAAACGTGGCGGTGATGTCGAAGCCCTGACGGGACAACAGCAACGGTTGTGTCCCCTCTCGCGCTGCCAAGAGCCGATACCCGTCGTATTTGAGTTCAAACAACCATTCCTCGTCGGTGAAGGGCCCGTCTCCGACCTGAGCCTTCATCAGCTCGACCGATTTTGGCGTCACGTCTTGGGCTATTGCGCCACTCGTGGCGAGAGTTTCGCGCACCTCACTCCTGAGATCGCGACCAGCCTTCAGCTCTTCGACCAGGAGCCCGGAAAAAACCGAATTATCGACCCATGGCTGTTCTCCGTCTTTGGTGGCCCACGCGTCGCGCTCCTTGATCAACAACCACTCTTTTTCGCTCTTCTTGATCTTCACGAGGGTCCACAGGCCTCGCAATTTGTGCCCATGCAGTTCAAAGAGCAGCTTTCCCTTCTTGAATCCCTCGTCGATATCCTCTCGTGGGACCCAAAAACCCTGGTCCCATACGATGACGGCGCCAGCGCCATAGTTGTCCTCTGGGATGATGCCCTCGAAGTCTCCGTACTCCACGGGGTGATCTTCGGTATGAACGGCCAAACGCTTATCGGCCGGATCAAACGAGGGTCCCCGGGGGACTGCCCAGGATTTCAGCACCCCGTCATACTCGATTCTGAAGTCGTAGTGCAGGTGACGGGCAGAATGTTTCTGGACGACAAAGGTTCGCCCGGATACACTCGCGCGCGAGCCAAACGGTTCAGGCGTCTGATCCGCCGACCGCTTCGCCCGATACGTGCCGAGGTTGTCTTTACTGTTGTTATCTATTGCGGCCATTACGGTTACCTAATATCGTAGGGCCATGAGCGCCAAGGCAATCGGGACAGCCACCATCAGCTTTGGATTGGTATCAGTCCCAGTCAAGCTGTATTCGTCGAGCGAGACGTCCTCATCAATCTCGTTCAATCTGATGCACAAGAAATGTGGTACACGACTCAAGCAGCATTACACTTGCCCAAAAGACAACGAAAAAGTCGAACGGTCTGAGATGGTTAAGGGATACGAATTTACAAAGGGTTCGTATGTTCTTTTCACACCGGACGAACTCAAGACTATCGAAGCAAAATCCACACAATCGATCGACATCAAGGAGTTCGTACCGGAGTCGGACGTCGATCGTACGTTGCTCGACAAGATTTATTATCTCGGCCCTGACAAGGGCGGTGATCGGGCGTACAAACTCCTCAGTGCCGCGATGCGTAAGACGGGTCGCGCAGCCGTGGCGCGTTACGCCGCTCGTGGTAAAGAATACCTCGTCATGGTTCGGCCCATGGGCGATGGCCTTGCCCTCGAACAGCTCCGGTACGCCGACGAGATCAAATCGTTCGACGAAGTACCGCTCGGCGACGCTGAAGTCAAAGAGGACGAACTCACCTTGGCCGCGCAACTGATCGAACAAGCGTCAACAGACGATTTCTCACACGAGCGACATCAGGACGAGGTTCGCAAGAAAGTCTTAGACCTGATCCAGGCCAAGATTGACGGCGAAGACATCACACAGGCAGAAGCGGAAGAGCCGAAGGGCCAGATCATTGATCTCATGAGTGCGCTTAAAGCAAGCCTAGCGGCGGGGAAAGCTGAAGAACCGGGGTCAATCGCGGAACCCAGTCGAAAGGTCGCTGGTGACGCGGGCTCCTAACCGCTGCCACTACACACCACTGAAGGTCCTTCCCAGCGCAGGGCGACTCGCCCCTCCCCCACAACAACGTACCGATGTATAGCACGCGACAGGTCGCCGCACTGCTGGACCTCCCTGCTGGCCAGATTCGCGAATACGCGCGCACGGGAATCCTTTCCCCGGAACGAAACCCGCGTGGCGCTTACCGTTTTGCGTTCAGGGACTTAGTCGTCCTCCGGTCAGCAACAACACTCGCCGAAGCGTCAGTGCCTCATGCAAGAGTGAGACGCGCATTCCACCGCATCAAGGAACAACTACACGACGGTCGCGAATTGACCGAGATTCGTTTGACGAACAACGGGAACTGCCTCGTTGCTAACGATGGCGAATCCTTGTGGGAGCCAGAATCCGGTCAGATGCAATTCGAGTTCGATGATCCACAACGTGTTGCTCCCGTTGCATGTCTGGATCGCGAATTCACCACAGACACACCATGCACCTCGCCGATTCCCACCGAAGAAATCGAAGAGGCAGACATCTGGTTTGACGTCGCCCGGGAACTGGAAGAACTCATGCCGATAGAAGCAGAACACGCCTATAGTCGTGCACTGATTTCCAATCCCTTCCACGTCGAGGCGCTGGTCAATCTCGGTCGCCTCCTCCACATACGCGGCGACATTGGTAACGCCGTGGAGCAATATCGGTTGGCACTAAAAATCGACAACACTTCGTCGATCGCGGGCTTCAACTTGGGCGTGGCGTTGGAGGAACAGGGCGCGTTGCACGAAGCGATCGGCGCATTCGAAGCCGCCGTTGAAATCCAGCCAGACATGGTCGATGCGCACGGCAGCCTTGGGCGTCTATACGAGCTGGTTGGGGACCAGACGGCAGCGATTCGACACTGGAGTGCCTACCGCCGTCTCATGGGGTCGTGAGGTCGAAATTTCCTCCGATTGCCAGGAATCATGAGATGCGCCCGAGCGGTTCCGGCATCCATGAGATAGGCCGAACTCCTCGACGGCCGATCCGGAAAACCTGTTTCTTCCGCCGTGGCGTAGGGTAAGTACAGTACCTGGAGCGTGGTCACACTGTCGGGCCACCCGGTTCTCGCTCGAATCGGGCCTATTCCATAAAGAGAGATGACCGACGCCCGCGATGGCATCTCGATCAAACCGGCATCGATTTCGGCGTTGCGAATCCGCTGCCGTTCCGGACCGCGTTTTCCTTCCGCTCTCAGTTCCCGGCCGCGAGCCATGAACGGCTCCAACGACTCCGGATAGCACGAAACCTGGAAACGACGATCCCGCGGATTGTCGGCCAGGCACGCGAGAGGACCGGTGCCCTGCCGCAGCACGACCACCTCCCCGTTCACATACCCCCGGACGGTCACCCGTTCGCGCAGATAGCTTTTCAGCGGCGACACGGCCTCGGCGATTTGGTCGCGAACGCTTTTCTGTTCACCAAACGCCGACCCGGCCAGCGATACAGCCAGAATCAGGACGACGGCAAAAACCGCCTTGGGCCCGCGGCTCTTGCCCCCGAGGGTATTTTCGCGCGGGTCGCCGGATCGGTTATGTTTGAGTAGATCCATATTTTGCGTCTGTTGACATTACAAGTTGAAACACGTCACGACACTTCACAAGACCACCAGCTCCGGCTGGAGACAACGCCTTCGCGCGGCTCGGGATATCTACGAGGGTCTATTTTTTGCCCCTTACCGGTCCGCGTTGTACCGAGAACAGGTTCGTCAACGGGACATGTTCTTGCTCATGGGCTTTTCCGACCTACTCGGTGTTCCCAACCCCGTTGCCTTCTATACGCTGGAGTTGTATCCGGAGTTGCTAGATCAGTTTCACGATTGGCACCGACGCATGGGGATGGAGGAATCTCCAGACGGCGGATTCAGATGCTGTTGACCAGATTGGGTGGGGAAAGTTACGCCGACCCACGTTTGATGGCCCCCTAAGCGGCCCACAATTTTTCCTCCCTTTCCCAACTACTTATGATGACCACAGAGCCATATAAGGCAAAACACCCAGTCCGCATCGTCACCTCCGCAGCGTTGTTCGATGGCCACGATGCTGCCATCAACGTCATGCGTCGGATCATGCAGGCCACCGGTGCCGAAATCATCCACCTTGGGCACAACAGAAGTGTCGAGGAAGTCGTGAATGCGGCTATTCAAGAGGACGCGCAGGGTGTGGCGATCACGAGTTATCAGGGCGGCCACATGGAGTTCTTCACGTATCTCCGAGAGATGCTCGATGAACGCGGCGGGGAGCACATCAAGATCTACGGTGGCGGCGGTGGCGTGATCGTGCCGGAGGAGATCCGCGAACTCCACAAACGTGGAATCGATCGGATCTATTCACCGGAAGATGGTAGGACGCTCGGTCTTCAAGGCATGATCAACGATCTCGTGCAGGGATGTGACTACGACCTCACCGCGCTCAACTCAAAAAACGGAAGTACCACGTTGGCACGGGCTATCACATTGGCAGAGTTTTCTCCAAACGGTCAACACGTCGCGGTTACGGACCAAAAAACCGTTCCCGTCATCGGCCTCACGGGTACCGGTGGGGCCGGAAAAAGCTCCCTCGCCGATGAACTCGTTCGGAGATTCGTCAACGATCTCAGTGACAAACGTGTTGCCATTGTTTGTGTCGATCCCACCAAAAGGAAAACGGGTGGTGCGCTGCTCGGAGATCGTATTCGCTTTAACAGCCTGAAAAACGATCGTGTGTTCATGCGATCCCTGGCCACACGAGAGGCCCGGGGAGAGATTTCCGCCGCGCTGAGCAGCGTCATTCCGGTAATCAAAAAGGCCGGATTCGATTTGATCATCGTGGAAACGGCAGGAATCGGCCAGGGAGACAGCGCCATCGTCGATGTGTCCGATCTCTCGGTCTATGTGATGACGAGCGAGTACGGCGCTCCCAGCCAGCTCGAGAAAATCGAAATGCTCGATCATGCGGACGCGGTCGTGATCAACAAATATTCACGACAGGGCAGCGAAGACGCATTGCGCGACGTTGGCAGGCAATTTCGAAGAAACCGTCAGCAGTTCGACGCGGAGACGAAAGATCTTCCCGTCTTTGGCACCATCGCATCCCAATTCAACGATCGCGGTGTCAACGCGTTGTACGAGTACCTGATCCAGGAACTCAATACGCGATTCGACCTTGGATGGACCAGTTCGGTTCACACAGATGGTTCGCACGTGACGGACGTACACCGGCACATCATCCCCCACGGGCGCGAACGTTACTTGAGCGAAATCTCCGACGCCTGTCGCAGCCACCGGGAATACGCCGAGGAGCAAGCCGAAATCGCCCGGAACGCGGCCGCATTGAGCCGCACCGTTGCGTTGTTCGATGGACCAAAACGGAATGCACCCGTGCCATACACGTCTGACGAAACCGAAAACGCACCGATTGACGCCCAGGTAGCCATGAACGCCTTCAACGACATGGTGACACGGCTGGGTTCGAGGAGCGTGGACCTCCTCCGATCGTGGGACGAATGGCGTGGGCACTACGAGAAAGACACGTTCACGTATGAAGTGCGTGGCCAAACGGTTACGGTCGAAAATTATCGGAGGACGCTGTCCGAACTCCGAATCCCCAAGGTGTCACTTCCCAAGTTCCACGACTGGGGCGACCGGTTGTTTTGGAGATTCACAGAAAACGTACCGGGAGAATACCCGTACACGTCTGGTGTTTTCCCGTACAAACGGGAACAAGAAGATCCCACCAGGATGTTCGCAGGCGAAGGCCCCTCCGAACGGACGAACAAACGGTTTCATCTCCTGGCAGACGGCCAACCCGCCAAACGTCTGTCCACAGCGTTCGACTCCATCACCCTCTACGGGGAGGACCCGGGGCGGCGCCCTGACATTTACGGAAAGATTGGCGAAAGCGGCGTGAGCATTTTCACCGTCGAAGAAGCCGAACGGCTCTACGCCGGTTTCGACTTGTGTTCGCCCAAGACATCGGTGTCGATGACAATAAACGGTCCCGCACCAACTATCCTCGCGTTTTTCTTCAACGCGGCGACTCGGCAACGCTGCAGAGTTTTCCTGAAAGATGCCGGCCGTCTCAACATCTCCAAGGAAGCATGTTTGATACCGGACGCCGACCGCGGCGCAAGTTGGGCGGATGTCCGCAAGCTCCTCTCAGATGATGAGTATCGGAACATTCTGGCCGAGGCCGTGGCATCTGCACGTGGCACCGTACAGGCGGATATCCTGAAGGAAGATCAGGGACAGAACACATGTATCTTTTCCACTGAGTTTTCTCTGCGGGTCATGGGTGATGTACAGCAATACTTCATCGACAACGACGTTCGCAATTTTTACAGTGTCTCTATCAGTGGATATCACATCGCCGAAGCGGGTGCCAATCCGATTCACCAACTCGCGTTCACGCTCGCAAACGGTTTCACGTACGTCGAGTATTATCGCTCCCGCGGTATGGATGTGGATGGGTTTGCTCCAAACTTGAGTTTCTTCTTTTCAAACGGCATGGACACGGAATACACGGTCATCGGTCGTGTCGCGCGCCGGATTTGGGCCATCGCAATGGACCGCGTCTACGGTGCAAACGCACGCAGTCAAAAGCTGAAGTACCACATCCAGACCAGTGGCCGCAGCCTGCACGCCATGGAGATTGAGTTCAACGACATACGGACTACGTTGCAGGCCCTCTTGGCCATTTACGACAACGCCCAGAGCCTCCACACGAATGCGTTCGATGAGGCAATCACAACACCCACCGAAGCCTCCGCCCGCCGCGCCATGGCTATCCAACTCATCATTAACAAGGAATTTGGTTTAACGTTTTGCGAAAATGCCACGCAAGGCAGTTTTATCGTCGAAGAGCTGACCGACCTCGTGGAAGAAGCCGTCCTTGCAGAATTTGACAGAATAACCAGACGAGGCGGTGTACTTGGCGCCATGGAACGACAATATCAGCGAGGCGCCATCCAAGATGATTCGTTGAAGTACGAACAGCTGAAACACAGTGGCGAACTACCACTCATCGGTGTCAACACGTTTTTACCCCGATCGGCAAACGACGCGGTGGATGAGCCACCGCCGCAATTGACCCGCGCGACAAAAGAAGAAAAAGAATTGTGTATCTCTCGGCTTGGAACATTTCACACCAAGCACGCAGATGATTCGCCTGAGGCATTGGACCGGCTCCAACGAGCCGCTACGGCGGGCGACAACGTGTTCGCGGAAATAATGAACGCCGCCAACACCTGTAGCTTAGGGCAAATCACACACGCCTTATACGAAGTCGGGGGCGAATATCGCCGCAACCTCTGACCCACGTCCGCTACTGGACCGCAGAATTTTGTTTTTCGGCGGCAAGGGTGGCGTTGGAAAAACAACCGTAACCGCCGCCTTCAGTCTACTGTCCGCACAACGCGGCTTCCGCACGTTATTGGTGTCCACAGACCCGGCGCCGTCAACCGGCGACATTCTCGAAACAGAACTTACGTCCAGCCCAAAAGCCATTGCGACAAACCTTTGGGCAATGGAAATCGATCCTGCCAAGGAAGCCGATCGATACATCGCCGAAGTGAGGCGGAACATCGAAGCATCAACACCGCCACGACTCGCGGCGGAGGTCCGGCGACAAATCGACATCGCTCGGGTCTCGCCGGGCGCGGAAGAATCTGCCCTTTTTGATCGTTTGGCCCGCTTGCTCGGAGAAGAGGCCGTGGGTTTTGACCGGGTGTTATTCGACACGGCGCCCACGGGACACACGCTGCATCTCCTGTCGCTGCCCGAGGCCATGGCATCGTGGGTTGGCGGCCTTATTAGCCGGCGGAAGAAATACAACACGCTCGGGCGTATGTGGCGAAACGTTGCAGGTGCGGCCGCCGGTGATGTCAACGAAACCGCCGACCCGGTCCTCGAGGCCCTTACGCAACGCAGAAAAAGATTCGAGACGGCGCGGCGAATTTTGACAGATGCCAATCAGACCGCTTTTACGTTCGTACTCATTCCGGAGCGGTTACCCATCTTGGAAACGGGACGCGCTTTGACGGTACTGCGCCGCTATCGTATCCCAGTTGGGGCGGTCATTGTCAACCGAGTGCTTCCGGACCATGCCGATGGTGATTTTGTTAAGCGACGCCGAAAACGTGAAGGGCATTACTTGGAGACCATCGAGAAAGAGTTCTCCGACCTCCCGACATACCGGCTCCCGTTGCTTGCGGAGGACGTAGTTGGCGCCGCCGCGTTACAGCAGATCATTGCACGGTTGCCTGACCACGAACTGGCTGAGTACGCCGCCAAACCTCACTGACCCTTCCGCCGACGCGGTCTGCCCCTCACATTAGGCGCAATCCATACCGGAGTTTGGATTGAGTTCGATTGCACTTCTCGTCGTGGGACTGTCCGCATTCGTCACGGGATATCTTGTCTATTCGCGGTATATCGCGACGCGCATTTATCGTCTAGACCCCAATTTCAAAACACCGGCGCACCGGTTCGAAGATGGCGTCGATTTTGTACCCACCAACAGACATGTGCTCTTCGGCCACCATTTCACATCCGTGGCGGGTGCGGCCCCGATCGTAGGGCCCGCGATCGCCGTGATTTGGGGTTGGCTCCCCGCGTTCATTTGGGTGGTGGTCGGTACCATCTTTGCCGGGGCGGTCCACGATTTCGGTACGCTCTGGGTTTCGGTGCGTCACAACGCGCAATCAGTGGGGACGCTGGCCGACTCGATCGTGGGAAGTCGTGCGAGAATCCTCTTTCTGTTGATCATCTTCTTTTTGCTTCTGTTAGTAAACGCCGTGTTTGCCGTCGTTATCGCGAATCTGTTTATCGCCTACCCGGGCGCGGTCGTACCGGTTTGGGCAACACTCCTGGTAGCGGTCGTGGTAGGGTTCCTGATTTATCGAACGAACGCCGGAATCTTGTGGCCGTCACTTGGCGCGTTGGGTGTGCTTTACCTGCTCATCTGGTTTGGCCAATACGTACCGTTCAGTCTGCCCGACTTCCTCGGGTTCCAACCGACGACGGCACAACTGGCCGCAGGTGATGTTGCCGCGGCCGCTGACGCCGCGCGTGTGGACGGTGTGCGTGCGGGTTGGGTCATCATTTTGTTTGCGTACGGCTTCCTTGCAAGCGTCCTCCCGGTTTGGGTCTTGCTGCAGCCCCGTGACTACATCAATAGCCATCAGCTTTTCGTTGCACTTGGCATCATCTTTCTGGGAATCTTTTTAACAAACCCTGAAGTCGTTGCTCCGGCAATCAACACGCAGTTACCAGCAGATACGCCGTCATGGTTCCCATTGCTGTTCGTGACGATAGCATGCGGAGCAATTAGCGGTTTCCATGGACTGGTGGCATCAGGAACATCAAGCAAACAACTGAACAAGGAGACCGATGCTCGTTATGTAGGATACGGGGGTGCGCTGGGAGAAGGTACGGTCGCGATCACGGCGATCCTTGCCACGACCGCCGGGTTTGCCGTGTACGCCGGTATCGACGGATGGCACGCGAACTACGCGACATGGGCGCAGGCAACGGCGGGAGCTACGTCAGCATTTGTCAACGGCATTGGCGTTCTTGCACAGGGCGTGGGGATTCCACAGCAAGTTGCCGTCATTTTCGCGGCCGTTGTTGTAATCAGTTTCGCCGCGACCACCATGGACACCGGTGTACGCCTCCAACGCTATATCATCACCGAACTCGCCGCCGAGTACAAAATCAAAAGTCTGGCCAATCGTTGGTCGGCAACCTTACTCGCGGTCGTCAGTTGTAGTGTTTTGGCCTTGAGTGCGGATCGCGGTGCGGGTGGAATGCGTTTGTGGGCGCTTTTTGGCACCACAAATCAACTTACAGCGGCGCTCAGCCTTTTGATCATCACGCTTTTTCTCGTGAAACTCAGACGAAGCGCGTGGGTCACAGCGGTTCCAATGGCTTTCCTGCTCTTCATGACGACTTGGGCCATGATCGGCAACCTGATTCGGTATTGGACCAATTCACAAACTGTGCTGCTCGGCGTTGGGGCGGTCATCTTTGTCTTGGAGCTATGGCTCATCTTCGAGGCAAGCATCGCACTGCGTCGGGCATTTGCCGATCGCGCCAAAACATCGGCAGCCGAGACCCCGTCCGCCGCCGCAGACAGCGGCAGCGCGTCATAGGCCGTAAAACCTATGGAGCTGTTTGTAGGAACCAGCGGCTACGCGTACAAAGAATGGAAAGGCATCTTCTATCCAGAAAAACTGCCACAGAAGGAGATGTTGGCGTACTATGGTGAACGATTCTCGTCTTGCGAAATAAACAACACCTTCTACCGCATGCCTTCGGAATCGGTCTTGGCCAACTGGAGTAAGACCGTTCCGGATCGTTTTCGTTTTATCCTCAAGGCATCTCGCCGCATAACGCACTTCAAACGACTCAACGGTACCGAAGAAGAACTTGGCTACTTCTTAAAGACCTCCACGACACTCGGGGCAAAACTCGGACCGACGCTTTTTCAACTCCCACCCAATTTCAAGAAAGACCTTGACAAGCTCGAACAATTTCTCAAGAGTCTCCCGAAACGGTGGCGTTCTGCGTTTGAGTTTCGACATGACTCCTGGTTTGACGAAGACGTGATCAGTCTCCTGGACTCACATAACGTTGCACTCGTATCCGTCGAAACGGAGGAGACCATGGATGTGCCGTTTCATCCTACGACATCTTGGGGATACATACGTCTTCGAAAGATGATGTATGAGGATAGCGAGCTGAACGCATGGATCGAGAAAATCAAAACACAGGACTGGACGGAGGCGTTTGTTTTTTTCAAGCACGAAGATGCCGGCACTGGTCCAAAACTCGCCCGCAGATTTCAGGAGGTGTGGGACACCCACGCGGAGTAGCAACGTCAGGGTTCGGTCAGGACACTGCCTTCCAGAACGTTTTCCACTTGAATTCCCGCCTTTTTTGCCCGTACCTTGCGGCAACCCTACTTGACCAAGGATGAGTATGCGACAGTCCCGGTCACCCCACGGGCTATTCACCTTTGTCTTGCTCGGCACCGCATTGGTGCTGTCAGGGATTCTGGCGTATGCGGCGGTTGATTCGTCACGTCGGCATCGGGCGACGGCGCGTGCCGTACTCCATGACTATGTCACATTCGCCGCGGAGCAATTCGCGCAGCGATTCACTCAAGACGTTGAATACTACGGCCTGTACCCAACCATGCAGTTGCTCAGCAGGATAACGGGTGCATTGCCGGAGCCATCGAGTCTTTTGCAGGATGCCGACCGGCAACTGAGCCGGTCCCTCGAACTGGCGGTGTTCTTTTTCCGATATGATCCACGTGACGGAACGCTGGATTTCAACGCCTCCGCATCCCCACCGCGTGACTTTCGCGATGTTATCGCAACGCAAGCCCAACAAACGGGTGCCGACGCTTCTTTACGCGGATTTCTCGTCGAAAGTGACGGCAATGACGACCCCAGAATGTTTTTCTTTCGGCCAGGAACCGACGTTGACCCAACGATCGTCGGCTTCGAGGCGAAAGTACCTGTGCTGCGGGAGTATTCCAAAACCGCTTTTACCAACACGCAACTGCTGCCCACATCCGTCACGGGAGACATCCCTAACAGTTCAATAATTACAATTTCCTTTGCACGCTCATCCGGAGACCTACTTTGGAACGTCACCAATACATCCGCTGCCACGAGCGACGAACCAGCGGCTCAGGGAATCTTTCCATTGGTACGTACTTGGTCCGGCATAGAACTGCGCGCGGCATTTTTGGATGACATCACCAACGAACTCGTTGCGGGCGGTGTCCCGCGCTCACGTATCCCACTCACTGTGGTCCTGGCTCTCGCGACCGCCGTCATGTTGATCGCGACGGTCATACAAACCATACGTGAGCGGAGTCTGGCAAAACTGCGGGCGGAGTTTGTGTCGAGCGTGTCACACGAATTGCGCACGCCACTCGCACAAATCCGAATGTTTGCGGAAACGTTGCGGTTGGGACGAATGCCGTCTTCCGAGGAAAGAGATCGATCACTCGCAATCATCGACAAAGAGGCTCGCAGACTCACCAATTTGGTTGAGAACGTCCTACTGTTCTCAAAACCTGCCAAGACAATAGTCACCGGCAACATGTCGCGAACTGACCTAAGCGAACTCGTACGTGAGGTTGTTGAATCCTACCGTCCACTCTCGGACGCGCGGGCAGTACGAGTGGAAACCGACGTCGCGGCAGTTTCCGCACCGGTGGACGCTTCTGGGCTCAAGCAGGCCATCCTCAACCTCTTGGATAACGCCATCAAATACGGGCCTGAGGGCCAAACTGTTCGTGTAACGCTGGGTCTGTCAAACAACGAAGCGCGTATCGTGGTGGAGGACCAGGGACCGGGCGTCCCAGCCACGCAACGATCTGTCATTTGGAACCGCTTCGAGCGTCTTGCACGGGACCGAGAGTCTACCACGACCGGTGCCGGCATAGGCCTCGCCGTGGTTCGTGAACTCATGACGTCGCAGGGCGGACGATGTTGGGTCGAGGACGGAGATGTGGGAGCGCGTTTCGTACTAGCAGTAGGGAGTGCCCTAACCCACGGTCAGGGGGCAAATCCGAAACCCCAACGGACTATCATTGGTGAATCGCGTTCTGCTAGTCGAAGATAATCCGGACCTGAGGTACGGACTGCAACGGAACCTGGAGTTCGAGGGATACTCCGTAACCGTAGAGGCAGACGGACATCGCGGTCTCGTTCGCGCCCGCAACAGTAAACCTGACCTCATCATCTTAGATCTCATGCTCCCCGGGATAGACGGGTTCCATTTCTTGCGGGCACTTCGCGACGATGGTCACGATGTGCCGGTGCTGATTCTGACAGCACGCGACGCCGAACCGGACAAAGTACGTGGGCTAAAACTTGGCGCTGACGACTATGTCACCAAGCCCTTCGGCGTACTGGAACTGCTCGCTCGCGTAGAGGCACTGTTGCGAAGAAGTAGACCGGAAACAATTCGCGACGATATGGAGGTGATGAGGGTGGGACAACTGGAGGTGGACCCACACAAGCGACGAGTCACCCGAAACAATGCGGAGGTGAGTCTCACACCAAAGGAGTTTGACCTGCTTTGGGCGTTGGTACGACAACAAGGGGCGGTCCGCTCGCGTGAGCAATTGATGCGTGAAGTATGGGACTACCAGGTCGGTGTTGTGAGCCGGACGGTGGATACACACATCGCCGAGTTGCGCCGGAAGTTGGAGGATAACCCGGCAAAACCACGTCACATCCTCACCGTCCGGAAATCAGGGTATCGATTTCATGGCGAAACGGAAACCACTTCTGCCTAGCTTGCCTTACACGCAACAGCGGTCCAGAAAGGCGCGGTCCTCGAGCGACAAACTCCCTATCCCTGAACCGGCGATGGTCGCCATCAGGCGATCATATTCCGCCCTGTTGATTTCGTGAAGCGTTTCGCGATTCACCTGCTGCCAACGCCGAAGATTGTCGGGATCCTTGGCAGGACCGGTTGAAATATGTCCATACATCCGCTTCTTGAATTGACGGGCAGGCGAGCGCGTTTCAATCCATTTCAAAAACGCAAAACCGGCCACAAAGCCACCCAAATGCCCAAAATGGGCAATCCCGTCACTCGCGCCGCCAAAACCGCCAAATAGCGACAAGCCGGTCATGACGGCAACGAGGACACGCGCCTGGATGGGGATAATGCCCCAGATATAGATACGCTCGGTAGGCCAAAACATCGCGAAGCCGAGGAACACGCCAAAGAGAGCCCCCGAAGCACCCACAATGGGAATACCGTCACCGAACGCGAACGTCAGCAACCCTCCGCCGAGTCCACTGAGGAACCAGAGTAGTAGGAAATTTTTGGCACCGAGTCGAGCCTCGAGACGAGGACCAAAGAAAAACAGACCCAGCATGTTGAAGAAAATGTGCCCCATTCCCGCATGCACGAACATGTAAGTCACAATTCCCCACGGACGCAGCACAAGGCCCTGGATGGATGGGTAAAACGCCAGGAGACTGGCCAATCCCTGACTTGATTGTGTCAGAAAAAACACCAACACGTTGGCAATCAGTAGCCTGGTAACCCACGGTGTCATGCCCATCAGTATCTAATTCTCCCTCAATCGTCTTGGAGGCTCATGCATGCTGGTACCCGACTTCCTTACGACTCTACTGCCCCGAGAGGTTCGGTCCTGTGCGCGCCCATGATCGTACGTCCGCGAAGTTGCCATGGCCACCGCCTGCAAAAGTCGCGGAACGAAGCATGCACAGCAATATTACCTAATTCATGGAGGCCCGCGACGGCAGGTGCGGATCCCAAAATTCAGTTAACTCTTTTATCTACAATCACTTATAGTGTCATCAGGGGGAGTTCACCTTGGCACATCCAGCCACAAAAACCACCGAATCCGACTTTTTCATGCGCCAAATCGCGGACGCTGTGCAAGAGCGCGCTCCGACCGAAATCTGTTCGGGGGTAAAGACGGCACTCGAGGAACTCGCGGTCGAGGGTGCGTCGTGGATACCGAGCGATTTCTTCGTTGGCTCGGATACGCATTACGCGCGAAAACTGCTTTATCAGTGCCCGGAAAAAACGTACTCCATCATGTTAATGGTCTGGCAACCGGGGCAGGGCACCGCGATCCACGATCACGCCGGCCGGTGGTGCGTAGAATGCGTTATCCGAGGCGAAATCGAAGTCATCTCTTATGATCACACCCCTGACGGCGACCACCACCGGTTTGCGGAGACCGATCGAATCACAGCATTTACCGGCGATGTAGGCGTTCTGATTCCACCCAACGAGTATCATCTCATACGAAACGCGACAGACAAACTTGCCGCCACGGTTCACGTGTACGAAGGAGAGATGTTATGGTGCCACCGATTCGAACCCGCCGATGTCCCGGGCACTTTTACGTGCGAGCGATGTACATTGTCATACGATGATTGACCGTTGCACATGGAGTCGCCAGAAGTGACCGCACCAAACAACACGACCGACGCGTTTACACTGTCCGTAACCGAAGCGGCGGCACGCCGTGTCATGGCAGTGATATCAGACAACAACCTCCCACGGACCGCGGGTCTCAGAGCCAGCGTGACGGCGGGCGGGTGTTCCGGGTTCAACTATGAGGTCACAATCGTCGAGGCACCGCAACCAGACGATTTGATCTTGGAACGGCACGGCGCAAGAGTTTTCGTCGATCCGGACAGCCGGGCGGTCATCACAGGCATGACCATCGACTGGAAAACATCCATGCAGGAATCCCGTTTTGTATTCGACAACCCAAATGCCACAGGCACCTGCGGCTGTGGCGTGAGCTTTAGCGTCTCGTAGGGTCAGCCAGGTAGACCTGGCGTTTTCGGTCACATCATCGGATACTCCACACCACAGTCGCAACCCAAAAAACAAGCGACCGGCCGCAACCCTCCTCACAAGGTGCAATTGCGACCCGGTTGAGATCTTGCCTCAGGAGGAGTGCATGGCAACCCGTAATTCCCGATTTGCTGTAATGGCCAGCGTGATGGCCATCTTTGGCACCACCGCATGTTCCAACGGAGAGAAAGCATTCGTGGAGCGTCTTGGCCTCGATACCATGGCGGTCGAGGTATACTCGCGTACACCAGGTGGGTTCGAGGGGCAACGTCTGGTCCGGAACCCGGTCACTCAGTTGGTGACGTACTCCGCGACACTAACACCAGCGGGAACGATCTCCGGCCTGGACGTTGAGTGGACGACACCCGCGACAAATCCGGACGGACCCCCTCCCAGCGGATTCACGATGACCATCACGGATCAAGACAGTGCGTTTATCGAGCGGCACGGCGGCGCCAGTGCCGGTTCCGACCGCATCGCGGTCCCGTCAGGGACCATCCCGACGTTAGGTATCAACCCGATGTCGATGGCACTTTATGAACAAGCCGCCGTGCAGTGGGCGATGTCGGGACGTGATTCCATTGGTGTCAGTTTACTGAATCCTTCTCGCTCATCCATGTCATCGAATTTTGTGCGACGTGTGGAGGGAGACTCCGTGGCCATGAGCTACTTTGGGAGTCCAGTCCTCGCGGCCGTCGATGAAGAGGGAAGGCTTTTGGGGCGGTCAGGGCAACGTAGCACGAACAAAATCGTGGATGAGTTGGCGGAGATACCCAACCTCACGGAATTGGCCGAGGAATTTGCGGCACGCGATGCGCGCGGGGAGGGTGTAGGTCGCCCCTCTCCACCCGGTACCGCGGAACTGACAGCGGCCGGAGCGACGCTGAGTATAGACTACAGCCGACCACAGAAACGTGGTCGCGAGATCTTTGGCAGTCTCGTTCCGTATGACGAGGTCTGGCGCACCGGTGCAAATGCGGCAACCATGTTCCGCACAAATCGCGACCTTCGCATTGGGACGACACGTGTTCCCGCCGGTGAGTACACCCTGTTTTCCACCTACGCGGCGGACGGCGGCACCCTGATCATCAACTCCCAAACAGGACAATGGGGAACCGCATACGACGCCCAACAAGATTTCGTCCATCTCCCGATGGAAAAATCGACATTGGACGAGCCCGTCGAAATGTTCACAATCATGTTCGATGAAACCGACGACGGTGGGGTCCTCCATTTGTCATGGGACCGGACGCGCTATTCAGTTCGTTTTACGATTTGATTCGTTGCACGATCCAACCCCCCCGCGCCAGGCTTGAATCCGGCGCGGGGGTCGGGAAATAAGTCGTCAGTACCCAACGATTTTGCAGGTCCCAGTTTGTGTGGATCATTTGAGTGGATATCAAACCAAACCAAGACGAGTGGATAAATGACCAAGACCATCATTCCGTTGATAGCCTGCCTGGCATTCACCACCACCGCCTCACAAGGTCAGCAACCGACATTCGAAACCACCCAAGTCGCCGACGGTGTTTTTCAGTATCGACACCAGGGACACAACAGCTTTTTCGTCGTGAGTGACGGTGGTGTCATCGCATTTGATCCGATTTCCACCGAAGCCGCATCGCATTACGCCGACGAGATCAAACGTGTCGCTCCCGGGAAGTCTCTGTTAGCCATCGTGTATAGCCACAGCCACGCGGACCACACCACCGGAGCGGTCGTCCTGCAGGAAGCGTTCGGAGTCAACGTCCCCGTCATCGCGCAGGAAAACGCCCGTGCCGAAATCGAACGTTTGGCGGACCCTGACCTACCGCCTCCGACCGTGACGTTTACCAAGGGATTGACGCTACACCTGGGTGGCCGCCCCATCGTGTTGACATATCTCGGACGCAATCATAGCGACAACTCCCTGGTTGCCGTGGTTCCGGACGCACGTGTCGCCTTCGCGGTGGATTTTGTCAGTATGGATCGGGTGGGGTATCGAGATCTCGGGAGTTTTCATCTTCCCGATCTCTTTCAATCATTGATGGAATTGCGGAACCTGGATTTCGAGACCATCGTGTTTGGTCACGGACCAACTGGAACCGTGGCATCGGTTGACAGACAGATTCAATACTACAACGACTTACGCACCGCCGTGGAAGCCGCCGTACACAACGGAATGTCCGAAGACGAAACCGCCGATCACATCACGTTAGCCGAATACGCCGGCTGGGGTGGGTACGACGATTGGTTCAAGATGAATGTTCGAGGAATGTATCGATGGGCCGTGGGACGCTGAACGTCGAACGTCGAAGACTGAACGTCAGCGTTGAGCGTTCGGCGTTCAGCGTTCGACGTTCAAAAAACGCTCAGCCTGAAACCACCCGTATTCCACGACCGTCAACAATTTCTCCCACCCGCTCAGCAACCAAAACCCCGCGTTTTTTCAATTCTTCAACCAACTTGTCAGTTCGATCTTTCGCTACGGCGATGACCAAACCGCCAGACGTTTGCGCATCGTTCAACAACACCTTGTCAACGAGACTCACGTTTTCCCACGTCGTAAACTCTTCAGCAGCTTCGGCATTGCGTTTCGTCCCACCCGGAACGATGTCTCGACCGATGAGTTCGCGAACGCGTTCGAATGTTGGGATCGCAGCAACATCAACGACTGCACCCACGTCGCTCGCCGCTGTCATGTTGTGTAGATGACCGAGAAATCCAAAACCGGTGACGTCCGTAGCAGCATGTACGTCGGCGCGCATGGCCTGCATCACCTCAGCCGCGGATCGGTTGAGAGACGCCATCGAATTGATCGCATCACGAATGTCGGACTCGTCCACAACATCGCGTTTTAGCGCGGTACTCAATATGCCCGTGCCAATCGGCTTGGTGAGCACGAGTACATCCCCTGGCAACGCCCCCTTATTGTCGATGATAGCGTCCGGATGTGCCTCACCGATGGCTACCATGCCGTATTTCGGCTCCGCATCGTCAACCGAATGACCACCAAGTACGAACACACCGGCTTCCTTGGCAATGTCCGATCCCCCACGCAACGTGTCTCCCAACAGCTCGAGCATCTGTGGGTCTCGCGGCCAACCGACGAGGTTCAGCGAAAAAAGAGGTGTCGCCCCCATTGCATACAGATCGCTAAATGCGTTTGCGGCGGCGATACGACCAAAATCGTACGCATCGTCCACGATCGGCGTGAAGAAATCCAAGGTCGCCACGATAGCACGGTCCTGGGTTACCTGGAACACTGCCGCATCGTCTCTCGACGCAGCATCCACTAGCACTCTTGCATCCCCTACCGGAGGCACGTGGCGCAGTACCTGCGCCAGCTCAGCTGGACTGAGTTTGGAAGCTCAGCCGGCTCCGTGTGCGAGTGACGTCAATCGAATCTGTGTCCTGTCCCGACCACCCTTGGCCATATTGTGTTCCCAGTTAAGAGACAGGGGATAATAGGGCACAGGCGGTAGGGCGGACAGGCGGTAGGGCGGAAAACGGTAAGGCGGTAGGACGGAAGGCGGTAGGGCAGAAATGGAGCCGGTCGCCCCACGACCCATTCTTGGTTGTGGGGTCGTGGATGGGGACGGCCCTACCCGTCCTACCGCCTTACCGCCTGCCGCTTGTCTTGACACCTCCGCCACGCCTCGCGATCCTCACGACATCATCAACTCAAGCCGATTCGCTACGTTGCTCTTCTTCCGCCGTAAACATCGACGTAAAAAAGACTACGATACCACTCCAAGACGGGCCCCCTTGGCTGGTGTCGTGACCGTTGGGAGCCGGACATGGGCCGTCCGTGAGGAAAAACGGCAGGGCCCTCGACCGCAAATACTCATCTTGAACGCGGAGGATGATCCTTTGTCAGAAATGCATGTGCGGCCAAACCCGGGTCAGGAAGTACATGCCCTCGAAGACCTCGAGGGTCCGGCTAGCGATCCGTCCCATCGATGGTTTTGCGATTCGGACGGCCAGCGTTGGGAGGTTCGCATGGTACAGTCGGATTCACCGGCACAGACGTTGTTAATCAAGTTTATTTGCTGGGGTGTTGGCGTGTTCGAGGGCCCATACACATTTCGTGGCGGACTTGGCACGTTGCATGATGACGAGCTGTGGCAGATACTGCTGGCCATGCAAGAGGACTCTCGCCCAGGATAACGACACGGAGTCGCATTTCCGCTCGTGTCGCAACCGTCGCAAGACAGATACTTTTATCGAACCGCTTCGCTCAAGCGGTACGTTTTGACACGCACATATGGTTCTCATCATACGGAGGGATTATGAGATCGTTGGCCACTCTTGGCTTCCTGGCACTGGGCTTCTCGCCCGCGCTGGCCGGTCAGAATGATGAGGCGCAAATCACCGCCGTGATCGACCGGCTTTTCGACGGTATGCGCGCTGGCGACAGCGCGATGGCCCGATCCGCATTTACCGATGACGCCCAATTGATTCGAGCGCGAGATGACGGTGTTTCCGCGGGTGGGATCGACGGCATTATCCGCGCGATCGGGACACCACGCGATTCCGTGTGGGACGAGATACTCTGGGATACGACGGTCCACATTGATGGCCCGTTGGCCTCCGTTTGGACGAAATTCGCGTTTTTCATTGGATCTGGTTTCAGCCATTGCGGCGTCGATTCGTTTCAGTTGCACAAAGGCCCGGATGGATGGAAGATCTTTTGGCTTGCTGATACGCAACAACGTGAAGGTTGCGAGATGCCACCGGGCCGAGGGCATTGAATCCGTCACGTCGGGCCTGAAATCAACTCATGTGGTTGCTACCAGCTATCGCACACATTTCCGCCGTGGCGGCGCGCACGTACTATCGGCTGAGCATCGACGGTGATGACGTACCGAGAACAGGCCCCGTGCTGGTGGTGGCAAACCACCCCAATTCCCGGCTCGACCCACTGCTCGTCGCAGCCGCGGCGCGACGACCAGTGCGGTTCCTTGCGAAAGCACCCCTCTTCCAAGATCGAAAGGTCGGATGGTTGATACGGGCGTCCGGCGCCATCCCAGTTTTCAGGCGTGTGGATGACCCAACCGCCATGGGTAACAACAGCGACATGTTTCGAGCCGTCGTCACTGCGCTGACACACGACGCCGCCGTCGGCATTTTCCCAGAGGGTATTAGTCACAGCGAGCCGTCCATGACCGAACTAAAGACCGGCGCCGCACGGATCGCATTGGCCACGGCACTGTCTGGAACGTTGGTGCGCATTGCACCCGTGGGCATAGTCTTGCGCCGGAAGGACCGTTTCCGCTCCGAGGCAAGCGTGCTTGTTGGCAAGCCCGTTGAATGGTCCGACCTCACCACCCGTAATCCCGAGGATCGCGAGGCCGTCCGAGAGCTGACACAACGTGTAAGCGATGCGCTACATAGCGTAACATTCAATCTCGATCAATGGGCCGACCAACCGCTCGTCCAGTGCACCGAGGCCATTTGGACAGCAGAGCACGGTGGTAGAACCGACGTGGCCGGTAAGGTTGAGCGGCTTCGAGTCACAACCGAGATGCTTTCACGTTTTCGGAGTGAAACCAGCGACCGTACAACGAGCATCGCACAGGCAATCGTGACACACCATCAACGATTGAACGGCCTGCGCCTGGTACCGAGCGATCTGAAGATCGACACCGGCCCACGCCGCAACTTGCTTTGGGCCGCACGACGGTTTTATCTGGTTGGAGTACCTGCCCTCGCCATGGGTGTCATTGGCGGCGTGTTGTTTTGGATTCCGTTTCAAGCGACGTCCAGACTTTCAAAATCGGCCAACCTCCCCGTTGACCAACGTGCCACCTTTAACCTCCTTGTCGGCATGATCGTGCACAGCATCTGGATTGCATTTGTCGCAACGATTGCTGCCCGCACCACATCCATCACGACAGGCGTGATCGTTGGCGCCGTCCTTCCCGTCTTCGGTATGATCGGTTTGTTGATACGCGAGCGATGGCGGGGGGCGTGGCGGGACGTTCGCCGCTATTTCACCTTTCGCTCTCGACGGGAACTCATTGACGCGCTTGCGACACGTCAACAAAAACTCGCAGGGCAACTCTCAGAACTCTATCAAAACGCGGGTTGATGCGTATCGTCACCTTGATTGCGAGCGCTACGGAAATTACATGTGCGCTGGGTCTTCGTAAAAGTTTGGTAGGTCGCTCGCACGAATGTGACTATCCCCTCGACGTGCTCAGCTTGCCGGTGTTGTCCTCCCCGAAGGTCGATCCGTCACTCCCGAGCGGAGACATCGATCGAGGCGTGCGTGACTTGGTTGGTAGCGGATTGAGTGTATACGACGTCAGTGTCGACAGCCTCGAAAAGCTGGCGCCAGACCTGATCGTAACACAGGACCAATGTGAAGTCTGCGCCGTTTCGCTCAGTGACGTAGAAAATGCATTGTGCGTCATGACTAAAACCTCTGCAAAGATCTGCGCCCTACACCCCATTACGCTCGATGATGTTCGGCATGACTTCCAACGTGTAGCAGACGCCGCCAATGTCCCGGAACGCGGCCATGCATTGCGAGAGCGATTCGACACCGCACTCAACAATGTGGCCGATGTCGCAAGACACAACCCGCCAGTAACCATCGCCTTGATTGAATGGTTGGATCCTCCTATGATTGCGGGCGGTTGGATGCCCGAGATCGCAACAATCGCTGGGGCGCACCCCGTCATCGTAACTGAGCCAAAGAAATTCGCGACCGTGACCTGGGACGACATCGCACACGCAAACCCGGATGTCGTCGTGATCATGCCATGCGGTTACGAACTCGACCAAACACTCGCCGAGTTACGCAGTCCACAACTCGCAGATCAATTGCACCAGATACCCGCAACCCGAAAAGGCCGATGCTTCGTAGCGGACGGAAACGCCTACTTCAACCGGCCGGGCCCAAGGCTGGCCGACTCAGCGGAGATTCTGAGGGCGTTAACAACCGGCGAGCTCGACAACATGAATGCGAAGTACGGAAACGTAACCGCGAGATGGGCCATCAACACTCAACGCTCAACATTCGACACTCAACGCTCAACATCAACATTCAACATTCAACAACTAACATCCAGCGACCCACCTCTAGTAGATACTTGAGTGTTGAAAGTTGAACGTTGATGCTGAGTGTTGAATGCTGAGTGTTGAATGTTGCGTGTCGCGTTTCTCACCTCCGTTGTGCTTTGACAAATACGTCTATTCCACCGGGTCGGTCGTTCACATAACGCAGACGCACTCCACCATCGTTCGTCAAATCGACGACCGCCGGAACTGAATTAGCCGTCAAAAACCATCCATCCGGCAGAATCACCGTGTTGCGCGGGCGACCAAAAGTTCTGTCCCATACAAGTTCCTCTCCGACCAACACGTAACGATTCGGATCGGTGTATGTCTCTTCAATCCGCAACCGCACCGATTGCCCATCCGGTACAGCATCGAACCAAATTGCGACGATCTCAGTTTCCGGTGTTACGTCCTGATTCAACTCGATACCACGTTCTGTAATCGCGTGACCGCGTAGTGTTTCTACGGTAAGCTCCTCACCCGTATCCAATATTTTCGCAGAAGGATTCGTCGCTCGGCTACCAGCTCGAACAACGTTGATGTAGCGATCAATACCAGCGCGAGATTCGGTGTAGTCGTGATACAGCCGAAAGGAATGCGTTTCGGGTTGTTGTAGGAAATAGACGATGTCGCGATCTTGAAACGCGCGCTCCGTAAACTCGTAGTCGGTCCGCGCACCGGTCGGGACATTGCTCGAGACGGTAGTTCTTCTTGGTGCGGGTCGATCGACGGTCAACGTTGCAGGACGGCTCTCGTGCCCCACCAATTGTCTTCCACGAATCTCGAGCGGTACACCCGCGGATCCGCGATTCATGAAACTCACTTTGACCCGGCCATCGGGTTCCCGTATAACCTGCGACGGGTAGTTGACACCA
>JAZDDD010000757.1:0-5370 GCA_036679545.1 Gemmatimonadota bacterium
TCTTCGGTGTCCAGATTCAAGACTAAGATACGATAATCCGTGTCTGTGAACGCAAGCTGCGAACCGTCGGGAGACCAGGTGGGAACGAAGAAGAACGTTGGGTTCGGAAGGTCGTTTCGCCGTTTCGCCGTTCCGTTTTGGTCGGCGATGATGAATCCATACTCGCCACCCTCGTCGTTAAACCACGCAATATGCTCGCCGTCCGGCGACCACACCGCATGGCGGTCGGCGATACCCGATGTTCGCGTGATATTTCGCCAGCTGCCATTCTCCAGTGGTACGGTGAAGAGGTCGCCACGATGCTCAAACAACGCGCGTTTTCCGGTCGGCGAGAGGCGGGCGTCCCGGAGTCCGTTGGCAGGTACGTCCACCCAACGTGTGCGCGCCCAATTCAAGTCGCGGGCAACGCGGATCACAAGTTGACGGTTCACTCCGGTCGCCGGGTTAAGTGCGTGTAAGTAACCACCCTGTTCGTACACGATGGTCCCATACCCCGCGCCTAAGCTCTTCACGTCGAAATCCACGTGTTGGGTAAGTTGTCGCTCTTGTTGTGTCGCCGGGTCGTACGACCACACGTTACTCGCCCAATCACGTTCGGACATATAGTAGACCACGCCGTCCATCCACACGGGGGCCATGTGCCGTTCGCCCTCTGTCGTGGGTGTTATGCGATCCCATGTGCTTGTCGAAACAACGCTTACGGGTTGTGCCTGACCTCCCCTGTAGTTCCGCCATTCGGGATCCCAATACCCGATCTCCTGATACGCCAGCCACGCACCGTCGGCACTCATTTCCCCGTGATACGCTTGGGGTGCGTCGAGGGGGGTAGGTAACCCGCCATCGGTTCCAACCGTGAAAAAACGCCACAGACGTGTGGGTCGGCCATCCCGCCCGGAACGGAACAAGATTTTTCCGTCGGCGGTCCAGCCCTGCGCGGCATCTTGGCCGGGGTGCCACGTCAATCGGCGGGGCTCTCCGCCGGTCGCTGCGACGACATACACATCCGCGTTGCCACCATACTGACCCGTAAATGCAATCAATTGGCCATCGGGTGAGAAGACCGGGTCAGTTTCAGCGCCGTCGCCGCTGGTCAGACGCAGTGCGTCGCCGCCGTTTCGGGGTGCGAGCCAAAGGTCGTTGGCGTGAACGAACACGATGTGGTTGGGTCCCACATCGGGGTCGCGTAGGAATCGTGTCCCCTGGGCGGTTATGCCGGGTGCACAGAATACGAGCGCTGCGATCGGTGCCAGGTAGGTGGCTGGTTTTGTAAGACCGTATATTGACGACATGTCTGTTTCTTCCTGATTGAACTGGCGTCGAGAACGTCGGGGAACCCCGGTTATAGGGAACTGTACCGCAATGGTCAAGCGGTTTGGTCAAAATGGACTCTGTCAGAATACACTCTAATGAGACTGGATATGCGATGCGATTGAAATCTTGACTTCGCTTGCCATGCCGAACGACACGGTGCAGTCGTCGTACGCACACACCACTCTGATATCGTACGGTGTTGTTATGGCATTGATGGTGCGCTGCTTGCCATACGCAGCAGCGCGATGTGACTGGGTGTCACACGGACATTCCTACAGGGGACTGAACAATTCGCGAAGATCGATGGCCATAGGTTCAGGTGCGTTGGCTGGGTGCCATTCCACCGTCTTTTTCTCCACAAACGGGACGGTTGCGTCGGGGACCCAAATTTCGACGAACTTCTGATTTGGATCAATTATCCAGTACGTCGAGACGCCCGCCGCTTGATAAACTCTCCGCTTCGTAATCCTATCGGCTTGCGCGGTGGTTTCGCTGATGACTTCTCCGACGAACAGCAGGGTTCTCATCAGTGACCAATCGTAGGTCATCGCTTCGTCGAGATCGACCACAAAGATGTCGGGCTGCACGAGGATGTCTTCGGCCCAAGAGATGTCGGCGGGTGATTGCAGGGGGTAGCCAATCTCGTGCCGGTTCACGTAGTCAGTTAAGATCGTGTTGAATCTGCTCAGCACGATCTGGTGCCACGGGCGTTGTGTTGGAGTAACCAGCAAGACGCCGTGGACCGTTTCGTACCGGTTGCCGTCGTCAGGAAAATCACGGACCATCTCCGCAGTGTATTTGACGCCGTCCTCCATGATTTTTTGCGCGCCCCTCATCATCGATCCACCTCGGCCAGTTAGATGTCCATCAGCCTCACTCAACAGATGGCGCAGCTGCGCCGCCTACGGCACGGTCTGATTATCGGTAGTGTCGGTGGGCCCATGAGCGACTGCTGCGTTTTCACCACGCTGCTGCGAACCCACATCGACAACCTCTGATGCTCCTTTTGGGGCTTCGGCGTTACATCCCCATTCGGTGGAATACGTTACCTCGGGGCCGTCCCGGGTGGTTCTCGACCTCGAGATCGATACGTAACATCAAGCAAGAGCCTTGCCGCGCGTGCAGGCTGCCCGTACGATTCCCGTTCTTCCAGCCCGATTCTTGGGGCACGACCTGTCTAAGGAGACCATTGATGCCCATGCTACCCGCAAGAATTCTGGCCACTCTTGGGATCTTGGTGACCGTCAACCTCGCGGCGGACCTCAGCGCGCAGACATCCGCGGTTACTGAGGAGGATCTGTCTGCTTTCCGCCCCCGGAGTATTGGACCCGCGGTTACGGGTGGCCGGGTGCACGACGTTGAGGCGCTGGCCAGCGATCCATCCACGATCTTTGTGGCAACGGCGTCGGGCGGGCTCTGGAAGACTACCAATCGCGGCCATACCTGGACCAACGTTTTCGAGTTCATGCCGGTGAGTACGTTTGGCGATGTGGCTATTTCACCATCTGATCCCCACATCGTCTACGCAGGTACCGGCGAACAAAACAACCGCCAGAGCAGCTCGTGGGGCAACGGTGTTTATCGCTCGGATGACGGTGGCGAGACGTGGCGTCACCTCGGCCTCGTCAAAACCCGCCATATAGGCAAGGTGAGAATTCATCCAACCAATCCGGATGTCGTCTACGTTGCAGCGCTCGGTAATCTCTGGGCGGCCAGCGAAGAACGGGGTGTCTTCCGCAGTACGAACGGCGGACGGTCGTGGCAAAAGGTGTTGTACGTGGATGAGCATACTGGCGCGGTGGACTTGGTCATCGACCCGACCAATCCAAGTGTCCTATACGCCGCGATGTATCAACGGCTCAGGAGGACGTGGGGTTTCAATGGTGGTGGTCCGGGAAGTGGCATATACAAGACAGAAGATGGGGGAGACACTTGGTCGGAACTTACCAGTGGCATACCCGGTGGGGATAAGGGGCGGATTGGCTTAGCCATCTCGCGTTCCAATCCGAAGGTGTTGAACGCACTCATTGAATACGGTCGGCCAGCGCAGTCCACCGGCGATGGTGCAACGGGGGGTTTTCAGCGTCCGCGTCCCAGTCCGGACCAAGGGACGTATCGAACGGAGGATGGAGGCGTATCCTGGGAACGCGTGAGCGATCAGAATCAACGCCCCATGTATTACTCGCACATCTTCATTGATCCAAACGACCCCGATCTCGTATACACCGTTGCGACGACTACGATGAAAAGCCGTGATGGCGGGCGGACTTGGGAGCGAATCAACGCACAACCCACCTATGATGTCGGTGTGCATTCGGACATGCATACCATGTGGTTGAATCCCCACGATCCAGAACACTTCTATCTGGCCGGTGACGCCGGACTGCACGAGACCTACGACGGCGGCCAAAACTATCGCAAGCTCAACAACTTCAACATTGCGCAGTTTTATGCGATTGGCGTGGACATGCGGGATCCGTATTGGGTGTATGGTGGCATGCAGGACAACCATTCGTTCATGGGGCCTTCCGAGAGCCGACACTGGGAGGGCATCATCAATGATGACTGGCGTCAAACGGGATTCGGCGACGGTATGTATCAACAAGTCGATCCCGAAAACCATCGCTATTTGTACAACGCATCGAACGGCGGCAACTATTCGCGGCTTGATACCGAAACTGGTGATGCCCTCACTATCAGCCCACAACCGCCGGCCGGCGAACGGTATCGTTTTGATTGGACCTCACCCAGTTTGGTTTCCAAACATGACCCACGTGTCGTGTACGTTGCCGGAAACCGGCTCTTCATTTCAAGGAATCGTGGTGAGAGTTGGGAACGCACGATGGACCTCACAAAACAAACTGATCGGGATGAGCTAGAGTTGATGGGTGTGCGTGGCGCGGACATCACCGTTTCCCGAAATGATGGCACCGGTAGTTACGGAGAAACTGTCACACTTGCGGAATCGCCGCTGAACCCCGCGGTACTGTGGGTGGGTATTGATGACGGCAATATCCAGGTATCGCGTGATCAAGGCCAAACGTGGACTGAGTTATCGCGTAATTTCCCACCGCAACTGCAGGGAACGTACCCCAGCCGAGTTTTGGCATCGAGACGTGGCGAGGGTGTGGCGTATGTCACGTTGGATGCGCATCGCGATGGTGATTTCAATCCATACGTGTTCCGCACCGTCGATTTTGGGGAGACGTGGCGGGAGATCACGAGCAATCTTCCGACCGGATCGGTCAACGTCATAGTGGAGCATCCTGACAACGTCGATTTACTTTTCCTCGGTACCGAACATGGCCTTTTTGCGTCGTTCGATGCAGGTGGTAGCTGGGTTAAGATGACAAACTTCCCAACCACCCATTACGACGACCTGGTTATACACCCGCGAGATAAAGACCTTGTTGCCGGCACACACGGACGAAGCATTTACATCCTGGACGATACACAACCGCTCGCTGAGATGGCGGAGGGAAAAGCGGCCGTCGTGCAACTGTTCACGATCCCCCGCGGTACCCTCAAAAATTACTGGAAAGACACATCGTATCGTGGTCAGGCGGACTTTGCCGGGGAGAATCCGCCGGACGGTGTGAACATCACGTATCACCTGGAAGCAGGGTCGGGAAGTGCCACGCTTCGCATTGCGAATGCCTTGGGGCGTGAGGTGCAACAGATGGAAGTGCCATCGACCCCAGGGATTCATCGGGTGACGTGGGATCTCCAGTGGGACTTCTCCGGCGATATGGAACAGTGGCGACCGCTGGACACGAGTCGTGTACCACGTACACTTGAGCGACGGGCGGCGTCCCAAGTGCGTGGCGATCCTAAGTTACCGATTACGGACGGTCAGTATAGAACTCGAGAGAGATATCTCATTGCACTGAGCGAAATCCAATCTGCCCTGACGGATGGTAGGATACCGCAAGATCGAGCCACGACCGTGAGGCGACAATTACGGTTTCTGGATGTAGCCGGTCGAGGTTTCCGTGGCGGTTCTTACTTCGGCCCTACGGTTGCGCAACAAAATGGGTTAGCGCGTCTACGGCAGGAATT
>JAZDDD010000758.1:0-33156 GCA_036679545.1 Gemmatimonadota bacterium
TACCATTACGGGCCCGTGTTACTACGGCATCAACACACCCACCCGCGGCGAACTCATCGCAGCAAACCACACTGTCGAAGAGATCCGGGAGCACCTGAACGTCGAAAGCCTCGGATATCTCTCCCTCGAGGGCACCCATGAGGCCATAAATAGGGGTCGGTCCGGATTTTGCGATGCATGCTTTTCCGGCGACTATCCGACGGCCATACCCAAAGATGCCGCCACCAAAGCGGAAGAAGAAATTCCTCTCACAGTTCAATAGACGGGTGCTCTGGCCGGATGCCGGAACGCCTCGACAAACAAGGCGATTTCCATGAAAACCGTCTTTTCCTTTGGAAACGGGCGCGCTGATGGCGGTGCCCATATGGCGGACATTTTGGGTGGCAAGGGTGCAAACCTGGCCGAGATGTGCAACCTGGGCATACCGGTCCCACCCGGTTTTACGATCGCCACAGGGTTGTGTGGTGAGTACCTCGAGAAACAGAAGCTTCCCGAAGGTTTAGATGGTGCTGTGCGCGATGCCATGGCTCAGCTCGAGCACGCTGCCAATCGTCGATTCGGCGATGAGAACGACCCCTTGCTTGTCTCAGTGCGCTCCGGTGCCAGGGTTTCAATGCCCGGCATGATGGATACAATCCTCAACCTGGGACTCAATGACCGTACCGTCAGCGGCCTAGCCACCCAATCGGACAATCCACGATTCGCATTCGACTCGTACCGGCGATTTGTCCAGATGTACGGAGAAGTCGTGTTCGGCTTGAAGGGAGACGGTCATCACCCGGATCCCCTGGAACATGCATTAACCAAGGCAAAAGAACGACGCGGTGTGTCACGCGATATCGATTTAGAAGCTCACGACCTGCGGGACCTGGTTGCTGAGTTCAAAGAGATTATCAGAACGGACACCGGCGCGACCTTTCCCGACGACCCGTGGGATCAATTATGGGGTGCGGTGGAAGCAGTTTTCAAAAGTTGGCAGACCAAACGTGCAGTGAATTACCGGCGCGTGCACGAAATACCAAACGATATCGGCACCGCCGTAAACATCGTGGCCATGGTGTATGGCAACATGGGCGAAGACTGCGGAACTGGGGTGGCTTTCACGAGGGACCCCTCGACCGGTGTGGCCAATTTGTTTGGTGAGTTCCTCACGAATGCGCAGGGTGAGGACGTGGTCGCCGGCAGGCGGGACCCGGAACCAATTGCCGCCATGGCAGACCGTCTGCCTGATGCTTATCGCGCGCTCGAAGACACCTGCACAAAGCTGGAGGACCACTTTAGGGACGCGCAGGATGTGGAATTCACCGTCCAAAAGGGCCAGTTGTACATGCTGCAAACACGGACCGCCAAGCGCACGGCCCGCGCGGCTGTGCGCATTGCGGTAGAGATGGTGGCAGAGTCACGGATCGACCAGCGCGAAGCGTTGAGACGTGTCCAACCGGAGCAGCTCGACCAGCTGCTCCACCCCACGATTGACCCGCAGGCCACCTTGGACATCTTGGCCGTCGGATTACCGGCTTCGCCCGGAGCGGCCGTCGGTATGGTGGTTTTTGATGCGGACACGGCACAGACACGGTCGGAGGACGGAGACCCGGTCATTCTGGTTCGGCGCGAGACCAGCCCGGACGATTTTCATGGCATGGTCGCCGCAGAGGCCATCTTGACCCAGCGGGGAGGGATGACAAGCCACGCGGCCGTCGTGGCGCGAGGAATGGGTACACCGTGCGTGGCGGGATGTAAGGAAATCGACGTTCGAGGAAGTGAAAAACGTTTCCTCGTCGGTGAGAGCGAGTTCCGCGAAGGTGATTGGATCACGCTGGACGGTTCCACAGGCCGTGTCATTCGGGGCAAGGTACCTCTGGTAGAATCAAGCCTCGACGAAAATTTCGATCAGATTATGGCTTGGTCCGACCAGGTGCGAATGCTTCGCGTTCGTGCCAATGCGGACAATGCTGCAGACGCCGAGCGAGCGCGAAAATTCGGCGCAGAGGGTATAGGACTCTGCCGCACCGAACACATGTTTTTCGACGGGGAACGCATCACGGCAATGCGTGAGATGATCCTCGCATCCGATCTCGAAGGCAGACGGAAGGCGCTTCGCAAACTGCTACCGATGCAACGCGGGGACTTCCGCGAAATGTTCGAGGTCATGGACGGACTTCCCGTCACCATTCGACTCCTCGATCCGCCACTCCATGAGTTCTTGCCCCACGACGATAGCGAATTGATCCCCCTCGCCAAGAGCCTAGGTGTGCCATTGGATCGGCTCCGGCACACAGTGTCGGTTTTGACAGAAACCAACCCCATGCTTGGACATCGGGGGTGTCGACTCGGTATCACGTATCCCGAGATCACTGAGATGCAGGCGTGGGCCATAATTGAAGCGGCATGCGAGGCCGCCAGTGCCGGAATATCCGTGTTTCCGGAGATCATGATCCCACTCATTGCTACGGCGGAGGAACTGCGTCGCCAAGTGGCCGTGGTGCGCGACGTTGCCGAGCGGGTGTTCGCCGAACGTGATCAGCGCATAGAATATTTGGTCGGGACAATGATTGAATTACCGCGAGCCGCATTGACCGCGGATGAGATCGCCGAGGTCGCAGAATTTTTCTCGTTCGGCACGAACGATTTGACGCAGACGACGTTCGGGTTGTCGCGTGACGACGCTGGTCGATTCCTACCTACGTATGTGGAATCGGGCATCTTACCGGCGGATCCATTCCAGACACTTGATCGCGGCGGCGTCGGACGACTGGTTGGTGTGGGTGTGGGGCTCGGTCGGGAGCGGAATCCCAAGCTCAAGATTGGCATTTGCGGAGAACATGGCGGTGACCCAGAATCGATAAAGTTCTGTCATCACATCGGGCTCAACTACGTTTCGTGTTCTCCCTTTCGTATTCCGATTGCGCGATTGGCGGCTGCACACGCCGCCCTTGTAGAATCGGAGAAGGTGTGTAATTTACCAAAGAGGAATGACGTTGATGCAAACGGAAGTGTAGCGTCAATCCAACAGTCGGCGGTTGCCGGCGCGTAGATTTTTGGTGGTAGACAAACGCGTTAGGAGAAATCATGCAAGGACTGAAAAAACCATTCGTTAAGCCGACTGTCAAAGAGCAAGCTTCGCTGATCGACGTCACGCTGCAGACTGGCGGTGGTGGCGACGGTGGCGAAACACTCTAACATTTAGATTGTAACCACCAAAGCGTGCCAGGGGCGTCAAAGACCCTGGCACGCTTTTTTGCACCTAACTCTTGTCTATCACCCGATTTCAAGTCAACGCGGATGACGCACGCATCCGTCAAACCGTCCAATCATGGTTGGACGGCTTGCGGCTTGAATTGCCCGCGCCCATCACGCTTGACATAACGCGGGGGTTCGTTCCCTCTCCGATCGAAGCAGGCAGGACAATCTTCGAACAACCGGCCGTTACGATTTCGCACGGTCCACCGTCGTATGATTTGCGTGTCGCGTGGCGTCTTGCACCGGCGTGCGCAACCTTACCAAAAGATTCGACGCAAATTCACATCGCCATCTCCGATAGCGGCGCTCAGCGGCTCGATGATTTCCTGAACACATTTCTTATTACGGTGATCATTCTGTCCTTGCGTCGGGTTGGATGGCACCATGTCCACGCTGCATCGGCTGAAGATCCGTCGGGGAGGGGATGGCTGATCGCAGGAGACGCGCGGGCTGGAAAGTCCACAACGGCGGCCCTCATGGCCAGCCGGGGTTGGCGCGTGGGTTCAGATGACACGACGTTTCTGGCGCGTGACAACGGGGCATTTTGCGCATGGAGCACGAGACAACCGTTGGCGCTCCGGCGGGGCGGACACACCCTTTTGGGTGACAACCAGTTCAAACGGAACACGCGAAGGAATAAATTCGTATGTTGGCCGGAACAACTCGGTGGCAGCTGGACCAACCGCATCGTACCAGACATCATCTTGTTCTCAAAACCGGGAGCGCGCGTCACGACATGCGAACCCATCAAACCAATTGAGGCTCTGGCGGAACTTGTCCGTTGGTCGGCTTGGGTGATGCTCGAACCCGACTTGGCCCAAAACCATCTGGATCTGTTGAATACTATCGCACAACGCACCACAAGCTACCGGGCGCAACTCGGCAGCGATCTTTTTCAAGATCCAACCCGGTTGTCAGCGATTCTGCCATGACCGCTACCTACGTTTGCAGCCCGGACATTCGAATAACCGAATTGGATGGCGAAGGCATTGTGCTCCATCTGGCAAACCGTCGTTACTTCACGGTGAGTAGCAGTGGCCTTTTAATACTGAGCGCGTTGAAGACACAACAAACATTTGACCACGTGGTCGATATCTTGTTGGGGACGTATGACGTAAACCGGGAAGAGGCGTCGGAAACCGCGACCACCTTCCTCGCCGAATGTGCGGCGCATGGGATGGTGGTTGTAGAGAAACACCCGTGACCGCGCTACCACTCGGCTGGCGGTGTCGAGCGGCGGTGGCCTGCCTGGTTGTCCCGATCATGGTCAACAGCATCTCCTTCGCGACCGTCGTGCGACGGCTAGCGCAACGGCCCTCAAAACGTTTTGTACGATTCGACGATGAAGACTTGGCAGGATGGGTCACCACGTTCCTCCATCGTCTGCCAGATCCGTGGTATCCCACGTGTCTTCGCCGCGCGGCCGTCTTATACCACCTCCTCAACCGCGCCGGTCGTGACGTACGCATGTACCTCGGCGTACAACGGCCGGACACCGGTGAGATCGACGCTCATGCGTGGCTCGTCCTGAACGATGAACCCTATCTGGAGCCTTCCACTACAGATCCCAGCCAGTACAAAGTCATCGCTCGCTTTCCCGAGGAGTCACCGGAGGATGGCGACGAACGAGAGGCAACCCTCAAGCCAAAGGGAGTTTGATATCGTGGTGCCGGTCCATACGGCACAACTTCTACTCGACACCCTTCGGCTTCCCGGGGTGTCCCACTCAGCCTCACTTTGCACAAGATGGGAGCGTGCAGATACACGCGGTGTGACGGACCTCGTCAAACGCGAAGGCGGCGAACTTTGGTTGCACCGTCGCTTGAAACAAATCGGGATCCGTGAAACACGGTTGGTACGCACGGAGTTTTGGGACTCATTGGATCGCTCCGCCAAGAAAAGCGTAGCACAGAACCTACTCGTTCGCAGCCACGCCGAATACGTCAGGGGCCTGTTCGTGCGGGATGGCGTGCCGCACGCGCCGATCAAGGGCATCGCACGTCAAGCATGCACTCCCCAAATTCCCGTTTGCCAATTGCCGCGCTACGCGCGACGTGGATATTCTCGTACCATCTGACGCCACTGACGCCGCCTGGGAATGCCTAACATCACATGGATACCGGAAGTCAAGCGAGCTTACACCCACTGGGCATTTTCATCTCCCCCCGCTGGCAAACAACGAGAACATCGCCGTAGAGATACACAAGTCTACATCATCGTCCGTGTCACCCGATGAGGCGTGGCGACGTGCTCAGCATATCGATGACCCGACCGAGTTACTCTGGCAGGGTGTTACGCACGCCTTGGATCAAGGGTTGGAAGGGTTCTTTCTTCGGTACTATCTGGATGCCGCAGTCGCCTTAACGCACGGCGACATTTCTTGGGAGGTCGTCGTGGAGAGGCTGCGGTCCGTTGAAATCCGCGACTATTCCCTGGCCGTCACCTGGTTGCTCGCAGCCAATTGTTTTACGACAACGGACATCTCCAACACCATTGAACTACCGCAGCGAGATTTTCCTCTACTCCGGACCAGCACGTGGCGACTGACAGCCTATAGGTCGCGTTTCCGCAATAAGTCATGGACCCGCAAACTTCTCGCCGAGGGCTTGCGATCGGAATTGGACATGGGACTTGAAGGCCCGGTCCCGTCCACGCCCTTCGTGCACAAAGTCCGAAGAACCACGTCTGCGGTTGCAGCGCGATTGACATACCGCACATGGAGACGTCTTCGCTGGACGGATGACGCGGACTCAGCCTAGGACACTCACCAGTGCCTCGTGAAGCGTAGCACTGGCAAACCGGTAGCCGGTGTCGAGCAAAACTCTTGGCGCAACGTTTTGACTCACAAACATCAGCTCGTCGGCCATCTCGCCAAGCGCCAGCCGTAACGGGAACGCCGGCACCGGCAAGACCGTGGGCCTCCGCAGCACTTTTCCAAGTTCACGCGTAAATTCGCTGTTGGTTACTGTGTGAGGTGCAACACAATTGACTGGTCCAGACATGTGCTCGTGTTCGAGAAGGAAACAGCACGTTTTGACCATATCCTCCAGTGTCAACCAACTCATGACCTGCTCGCCGGTTCCGAGGCGTCCACCCAATCCCAGTTTGAACGGTAGGAGCAACCTGGAAAGAAGGCCGCCATGCCGAGCCAGTACCAATCCCGTGCGCAGAAACACCGTGCGGGTTCCTGCGTGGGATGCAGCTGACGCAGCATCTTCCCACTGGGCGCAGAGGGTCGCAAGAAACCCCGTTCCCCGTGACGACTGTTCGGTCAGTATCTCATTTGGGCGATGGCCGTAATAGCCAATCGCGGATGCTTGTAAAAGTGTTCGTGGGGCGTCCCGGCAGGTACCAATCGTTCCCGCCAGCAGACGAGTTGTGGTCAGTCGGCTTTCACGCAGCGTGGTCTTTCGCGATGGTGTCCATGGCCAGCCGGCAATGCTCGCCCCCGATAGATTGACGACTGCATCGGCGCCCTCAAGGACCTGCGAATCCAACTGACCGTTGTATGGATCCCACCAGGCCGTGTCATCATCCCGCGGGCTTCCGCGCACGAGCCTGACAACGTCGTGCCCGACCGCTCGCAACTTGTGCACAAGGGCCGTACCAACCAAACCAGATGATCCGGAAATGACGACACGCATAATCAACACTCAACATTCAACACTCAACTCTGAACGTCCAGCGATCTGCCATACTCAACTCGGAACGTCCAGCGATCTGCCATACTCAACTCGGAACGTCCGGCGATCTACGATACCCGACTCTGAACGTCCGGCGATCTACGATATTCAACTCTGAACGTCCAGCGATCTACCAGATCGTTGGACGTTGAGAGTTGAGTGTTGGGCGTTCAGTGTTGAATAGTGGAGGCGCGGGGAATCGAACCCCGGTCCGAACCTCAATCTGAGGCCGCGTCTACGTGCGTAGGTCACGCTTAATGTCTCCGCCGGCTGGTGCGTAACCTACCGAACCAACGGACAATCATCCTAAAGCTTGAATCGTCCGCAGATGAGGACGAACGACAGCAGCCTAAATTTTCAATACTCACCCGCCGCCTTAGGCGAGCTGCAGAGTGAGCAGGTGCAGCAAGCTAATTAAAGCTTACGCAGCCAATGCCAGATCAGTGTTGGCAATTGTGATGTTTCCGGTGTTTTTTACCAGGGCACCAGATCCTGGACACGCAGCAACCACGTCACGAGACCCGTCGAAACCAGTCGCCCCCAAAAAAACTACTTTTGGGTGCCTGGCGCGAAACGCGACAGTGCTAACTATATAATATACCAGAGTTTACGTTTTGTTCCAGGGCACACGGCGTGCAGTTTTTCCAGCCCTACCCCGCTAGGGGCCTACACGACGGCTCGAACAGGGTCGAGATAGCTGCTGAACAGCGCTTCAATCTGGGACATGGCCTCAATGCCGTATAGTCGTTGGCGCAGCTGGCCCGCCCCGGGGAGGCCCCGGGTGTACCACCCAAGATGTTTCCGAAACTCGATTGCCGTGCGACGAGAATCGCCTTGGATTTCCCGCGCGAGCTGGGCGTGGCGCAAGGCGACCTGGAAGCGTTCCGCGGCCCCCGGAGTGGACCTGGGGTGGCCTCCCTCTAAGAGTGCCCGCGTCTGTTGGAATATCCAGGGATTCCCGAACGACCCGCGCGCGATCATCAACCCCGCACACTGCGTGTGGCGCCACAATCTGATCGCATCCTCCGCGGTTTTGATATCGCCATTCCCGATTACGGGGATCGTCAGAGCATCCACCACTTGTGCGATTTCGTCCCAATTGGCATTGCCGTTGTACATCTGGGTTCGTGTCCGTGGATGGAGCGTGAGGACCAACACGCCAGCGTCCTCGCAGGCCAACGCAATCTCGACGGGGTTACGCTGTTCTTCATTCCACCCGCTCCGGATTTTTGCGGTGACAGGCAGATGTGTAGCCTTCTTTACCTCGATCACGATACGTTGTAACAACGTGAGATCCTTGAGACACCCGGACCCGCCGTTACGCCGGACGACCTTTTTGACCGGACAACCGAAATTGATATCGATGAAATCCGGGTCGTAATATTGGGTGACGAGTGCGGCCGCTTCCGCCATGCCCGTGGGGTCGGCACCATACAACTGTATGCCGATTGGGCGTTCCCGCTCGGTGAAATAAGCACCGTCATGTGTGCTCTTCACACCCCTGCGAAGACCCTCACAGGACAAAAACTCGGACACGACCACATCAGCCCCAAACATTCGGCAAATACGCCGGAAAGGCGGTTCTGACACGCCGGCCATGGGCGCGAGGAATAGCGGGACCGTGTGATCCACTGGATAGGGAAACCGCATTACGCGAACTTAATTGAGGTCAAACGGAGCAGCAACGGCGGCGTTTGACAGTCCATACGAGGTGTCATACGTTTCGGGCCGTTTTGTCAAACACCGTCACACGAAAAGCACATGCGCCTACGAGATTGTTTTACGCAAGAAACCGTCAACCTCGACCTCCAGGGGGTCGAGAAAGATGACGTACTCCAAGAGCTAATTCGCGTCTTCGGTTTGGACGAGAAATCAGAAGGCATGTTGTTCAAGATGCTTCAACGCAGGGAAAATCTGGGATCCACCGGTATCGGTCGGGGCATTGCCATTCCACACTGCCGGTCATTGGTCGTCAACCGCCTACGTGTGGCATTTGGCCGCAAATCGTCCGGTCTGGACTTCAAGGCCATTGACCACAAGCCGGTACACAACATCTTCCTCATCGTGGCTCCGCCGATGGAAGTGTCCAATCAGTACCTGCCCGTGTTGGGTCGTATCGCCCAATTCGCAAAGGAGGCCGATGTGCCGGATCGACTCGCCACGTTGGAAACACCAGAAGGATTCCTATCGCTCTTAGAAGAAAAAGATATCTAAATTACTCCCACTCGATCGTGGCCGGTGGCTTCGAACTGATGTCGTACACGACTCTGTTTACCCCCGCAACTTCATTGATGATTCGATTGGCCATCCTACCCAATACGGCGGCTGGGAAATCGAACCAATCAGCCGTCATGCCGTCCGTACTGGTAACCGCTCGTAGGGCCACGACATTCTCGTAGGTGCGGGCGTCCCCCATCACACCAACCGACTGGACGGGGAGCAGCACAGCAAACGCCTGCCAGATTTCATCATACAGATCCGCATTCCGAATCTCCTCGAGGTAGATGGCATCGGCCTTCCGCAGCGTTGTCACCGCCTCGGGTGTCACCTCGCCGATGATTCGTATTGCCAGACCTGGACCGGGAAATGGGTGTCGACCAACAATATCCTCCGGGAGTCCAAGCTCGCGACCAACTCTCCGTACCTCATCCTTGAAGAGTTCGCGGAGTGGTTCAATCAATTCGAACGGAAGATCGGGGCGTAAACCACCGACGTTGTGATGCGTTTTGATTGTGGCAGAGGGTCCACCACGCGGCGACAACGACTCGATGACATCGGGATAAAGGGTCCCTTGCACCAAGAATTCGACATCGCCATCGACTTGGCCGGCTGCTTCTTCGAAGACATCGATGAACGAATGGCCGATTCGCCGTCGCTTTTCCTCCGGGTCTTTGACACCGGCCAATCGGTCAAGGAATCGTTCACTGGCATCGACGACAATGAGTTCGGCTCCCAGCTCTGATCCGAAAGTTGCTTCGACTTGTTCTCGTTCGTTGAGTCGCAGCAGTCCGTGATCGACAAAGATACATGTCAGACGATCTCCAACAGCTCGGTGTACCAGCGCTGCCGCGACGGCGGAATCCACACCGCCAGACAAACCACAGATAACTCGCTGGTTCTTGCCAACCCGATTCTGAATCTGCTCTATGTGCTCCGAAACAAAATGACCCGACGTCCAGTCGGTTGGAGCATTGCAGATGTTGCGAACAAAGTTGCCCAAAACCTCCGTCCCTCGCTCAGTATGGGCAACTTCCGGGTGAAATTGTACCGCATACACCTTCCGCTTCATATCCGCGAAGGCGGCTATGGGAGCGTTGTCGCTGGACGCGAGCACCTGCATCCCACGAGGTAACCCCTGTACCGTGTCGGCATGGCTCATCCAAACATTCAACGAGTCACCAACAGCGAAACCGCCGAACAAACCGTCGGCGTGCTGAATATCGACACGTGCGCGGCCGTATTCGCGTTCCTTTGACGCGCGAACTTCAACCCCAAGCCCTTGCGCCAGAAGCTGCATGCCATAACACACGCCCAAGATCGGCACACCAAGTGTGAGCAGTTCGGAATTGAACTTGGGCGCGTCGTGATCGTACACCGAACTCGGCCCACCTGATAAGATGATTCCTGCGGGCGCGCGTTCCTCGATCCATGACCGGTCTCGGTCGGGCCGTTGAATGTCGCAAAATACTTCCATCTCGCGGATGCGGCGCGCAATCAGTTGCGTGAACTGCGATCCGTAATCGAGAATCAGTATTCCTTTATGTGTCAAGTCGAACAGCTCCTAAATTCGTACGGGGTGAATGTCTCAGTCATCCATCCAAATTGGTGTCACGCTCTCATCTCTCCACAGGTCATCCAGCTTTTCACGCCGCCGGATGATACCAAACCGCGTATTGTCCACCAATACTTCGGCTGCGCGTGGCCGCGAGTTGTACGTGGAACTCATTGAAAACCCGTATGCACCGGCGCCACGTATTGCCAGTAAACCACCCGCACCAACCGGTTCGAGAAGCCGATCTAACGCTTGATAGTCGCCGCTTTCGCAAATCGGCCCGACCACATCGACTCTGCCGGGTTCCGCATCCCGATGCACATCTCCAGAGCTCACAACATCGATATCGTGGAAGGCCTGATATAACATCGGACGCATGAAATCGTTCATCCCCGCATCGACGATCAAGAAGGAGTGGTCACTCGCCGATTTCCGATACACCACACGAGTGAGCAAGACACCTGCGTTTCCGATGATGAGGCGTCCAGGTTCAATGAGCAGCCGGAGTCCGGTTCGTTTCAACATCGGTGCCACGCCGGCCGCAAGCGCATGAAGGTCCAACGCGTTTGTATCGCCATGTGATACGGCAAAGCCACCGCCAATGTCCAGACTCTCCAGCGTGTCGATGCCATGACTCCGGATGGCATCGACAAGGTTGCACAGGCGTGCCGCACCGGTTTGGTAAGATGTCGGGTCGGTGATTTGCGATCCCAAATGCATTCCCACACCGCACAACCGTATACGTGGGGTCTGCGCCATTCGCACGGCCAGTTGCTCAGCACGGTGGAGCGGCACCCCAAACTTCATTCCTTTGTGTCCGGTCTGCGTATGCGGATGCGTGTCGGTTGTCACATCTGGGTTAACACGAATGCCAACTCGCACGAGCTTCCCAAGTCTGGCCGCCACCGCGCTGAGGGCATCGAACTCCACCTCTGACTCGACATTCACAAGACCGACATCGGCCGTCAAAGCACCTTCTAACTCGGATGCGGTTTTACCGACGCCGCTAAACACGATGTCCGGACCGGAGAAACCCGCGCGCAGAACTCTGGCAAGCTCACCACCAGACACAATGTCAACACCGGCACCCAAGTCTCGCAAAAGACCTAGAATCGCGAGGTTGCTATTGGCCTTTACGGAGTAGTGAACGCGGTGCGACACAGCCGCCACTGCGTCTGCCAGTGCCGTCCACTGATGTCTGATGGCCGCGGCGCTGTAAACGTATGTCGGTGTGCCGACAACTTGGGCAACGCGTTCGAAAACCGCGTTTGAGACGCCTAGTAGGCTTTCGCCCACACCGCCTCAGTGACTGCAGCTTCTCCGCACCACGTACACTTTGTGGGAGCGGGACTCGTGGCGAATTCTTCATCCGGGAGCACCCGAATGGTCGCTTTTGTTTGGTCCTTTACCGCTGTCTCGCAAGCTGGCGATCCACAGTAACCACCAAACGCAAACCCGCCGGTCCCGTTCATCAAATCGATCAATTCGTCTTTCGTAACGTTGCGCCGAGAATTCTTCTCGCGTCGGGCCCTGGCGGTTTCCAGCAAACTCCGTTGCACTTGATCCAGCGCTGCCCGCACGGCTTCCCCTAACACGTCGATGCGCGCCGGTACCTTACCCCCCGTGCGACGAGCCAGAACCGCCTGTCCTTCCGACACGTCTCGCGGACCAATTTCCAGTCGAACGGGCACCCCGCGAACTTCCCACTCGTAATATTTGGCACCGGGCTTCATACCCTCGCGATCGTCGACGCGGACACGCATTCCACTACCGGCCAATTGTTCGCGTACGGACTCAGATACTTGGAGCACGGCCTGGCGATCGGTATCCGTCTTCCAAATCGGTACGATCACCACCTGAAGTGGAGCAAGCTTTGGCGGGCATATCATGCCGCGGTCATCACCATGAGACATGATGAGTCCGCCAATGAGCCGTGTGGATACTCCCCACGAGGTGCTCCACACATATTCCAAACCACCATCGGCCGTTTGGTATTGCACATCGAACGCTTTTGCAAAATTCTGACCGAGATGGTGCGACGTGCCAGCTTGCAGTGCCTTGTTGTCCTGCATCAACCCCTCGCACGAGTACGTCCGTACCGCGCCAGCGAATCGTTCCGCGTCAGTTTTTACACCGGTGATCACCGGCATGGCCATCCATTCTTCCATGAACCGCCGATAGATTCCCAAAATCAAACGGGCCTCCGCCTCGGCCTCGTCATCGGTGGCGTGCGCCGTGTGTCCCTCTTGCCAGAGAAATTCGGTCGTTCGCAAAAACAATCGTGTCCTGAGTTCCCACCGGACCACGTTCGCCCATTGGTTGATGAGCAACGGTAAATCACGGTAGCTCTGGATCCACTTGGAAAACATGGCGTAGATGATTGTCTCCGACGTGGGTCGAATCACCAATGGTTCCTCCAGCTCCTTGCCGCCTCCACGCGTCACAACCGCAGTTTCCGGCGCGAAGCCCTCGACGTGTTCGGCCTCTTTGGCCAGAAATTTCTCAGGTATGAGCAACGGGAAGTACGCGTTCTCGTGACCGGTTTCTTTGAACATTGCATCCAGGTTCTGCTGCATCAGTTCCCAAATACCATATCCACCCGGCCGAATCACCATGCAACCGCGTACCGGCGAGTGGTCCGCCAATTGCGCTCGGATGACAACATCGTTGTACCACGCTGAGAAGTCTTCGTCGCGAGGTGTTATTCCCTTAGTATTGCTCATACGTTATCCCGTGCCCCAACCACTTCACGTACCCAGTTGCGGTTGTTTCCGTTAGCAAAAAGTTCAACGATTTTGTCGAGAGTGATCCGTTGTTCCTCACCCGTCGTGAGATTGCGCACAACGCCCAGCTCGTTCTCGCGCTCCTCCGGCCCAATGATGACGGCCGCTGTAGCCTGCCGCGCATTGGCGATTTTCATCTGTTTCCCGATGGATTGCGGTTTAAGGGCATACTCCACGCGCGCTCCCCGATCACGCAGACTGTGTGCCAACGATAGCACCGTCCGGATCTCGCCTCCCGTGACTGCCACGAGAAACATGTCCAAACCGCCAGCTCCGTCTGCTGTCCAACCATGTTCCTTCAACAGTTCGCCGAGAACGACGTCACCCATGCCAAATCCAACGGCGGGTAGATCGACACCACCCAACGCGTTCAACAACCCATCATACCTTCCACCCCCGCAAATGGCGCGGAGAGACCGGCGGGCATCGAAAAGCTCGAACACGATGCCGGTGTAATAGTCCAGTCCACGAACTATTGACAGATCCACATCGACAAAGTCCCTCAACCCCATCGACGCGAGGGCGTCCAGACATTGAAACAAGTTATCTGACGCGGCCTCTTTGTCGGCGGCGGACAACGCTTCGCGAAGAGCGGCTTCTCCCTTGATCCCACCGATTTCCAGCACCTGCTGCGCGACAACTTGCTCGAGCCCCCCCTGGACCAGGAAGGCGAGCAGCTTGTCCGGTGTTTCTCGCTCCGACTTGTCCACCGCCCGGTATGCCAACTCTAACTGAGCCGCCTGAACGCCATTGGCAAGCAACAAGGCCTGGATCACACGTCGATCCGACATGCGGACCCGTACGTCCTTGGGTCCAAGGCCAAGCGTTCTCATGATGTCTATGGCGGCCGCTATCACCTCTGCGTCCGCAGCAGCCCCTACTTCTCCTATCACATCCATGTTCAACTGGAAGTGCTCTCGGAGACGCCCACGCTGTTGCTTCTCGAACCTGAACAGCTGTGGAGTCGAGAACCATCGGATGGGCTTTTTCAGCTCGGTGGCCCTCGCGGTGACCATCCGGGCCAGCGTTGGGGTCATCTCGGGACGTAACGTGACTGCCCGGTCACCCTTGTCCACGAAATTGTAGAGCTGATCGACGATCTCAGGACCCGACTTTTGGGTGTAAAGCTCGAGGGGCTCCAGGGGCGGACCGTCATATTCCTGAAACCCGTATCGCGCGGCTACGTCCCGCCACGCGCCAAAGATCGCGTTCTTGAGAGCAATCTTCTCTGCGTCAAAGTCTCGAAATCCCGGCAACCCCCGTGTTTTCATCGAAAGAATCTATCCGAACGGCACGAAGCCGGGCAACCGCGCCATGGCATCCCCCACCGTGTAGAAAGAGCCGGTCACTACCACCGTGCCTGCTCCCACCTCCGCATCGCGCAGCGCCCGGTCAAAACGGGGCTCCACGAGGATGTCCTCAGAGACTGCTCCGGCCAGCTGGTGCGGTTGTACCGCCCTTTCCGACGGGGCGGACGGCGGTACCGTCACCCAGATCCGGTCCGCGACCGCCGCCACAGATTTGAGCAGTGCCGCGACCGGTTTGTCGTTCAGCGCTCCAAAAACCACGTGGATCGGCCGCGGTGGCCCAGAATCCCTAATAAGGGCCGTCAGAGCCCCCATGCTCGCCTCATTGTGAGCGACGTCCAATATCCACTTGCCTCGCCAATCGAACCGGCCGGGCACCGATGCGCGGGCGAATCCACGCGCCACGTCCCCCGCGGACACCTCAAAAACGGCTGGCAACACATTGAGGACCTCCGCCGCCACGGCAGCATTACGACGTTGATGGGCGCCAGCCAGGGCCATGGCCCCTTCGTACCGCACGCCCCGCTGAACCGTACACGGCACACCGCCGAGACCCTCGGCCCGTTGCAACAACGCGTGGCACAGCGTCTGGTTCTCCTCACCGATAACGAATGGGATACCGGTTTTTGCAATAGACGCTTTTTCCCACGCGACCCGTTCGAGATCGGTTCCGAGGAACTCTTCATGGTCGTTCCCAACATTCGTCACAGCCGTGACGACAGGATCGACGACGTTGGTGCTGTCTAGTCTACCGCCGAGTCCCACCTCCACGACGGCGATATCAACGTGTCGCGCCGCAAAGTCCGCAAACGCAATCGCGGTGATTGCTTCAAAGTGACTGGCGCCTGTGGCCTCTATCTCAGAGTGTAGCGCATTGGTCCACGCCGCAAACGCATCCTTGGAAATGGGCTTACCATTCACGACCACCCGTTCGGTTGCATCCACGAGATGAGGCGAGGTATAGAGACCGACTCGAAACCCCGCGCCGCGTAGCGTCTCGTACACTAACGTTGCCACCGACCCCTTGCCGTTCGTGCCGCCGATGTGAACAATGGCATATCTGTCTTGTGGATTTCCCATCGCCGCAAGGAGTCGGCGTGTGGGCCCCAAGGACCAACGCCGGCCACCGCCGAGCCGCGGAAAAAGGTACGAACAGGCTTGTTGATATGAAAACCCGTGAATGGTCAGTGCCCTAGCATCATGCGCAATAACCTGCCGGTAACATCTTGCAGTTCTGCACGCCGTACGACCAGGTCAATCATTCCGTGGTCCACGAGAAACTCCGCCGTCTGAAAACCTTCGGGTAGGTCTTGCCCAATTGTCTGTTTGATCACACGAGCACCGGCAAATCCGATCACCGCACCAGGTTCAGCGATGTGGACATCGCCTTGCATGGCGAATGATGCCGATACTCCACCGGTCGTTGGATCGGTCAAGACCGAAATGTATGGTATACCCCTGCGCGCAAGCTGCGAAATAACCACCGATGTCTTGGCAAGTTGCATCAAACTGAGGACACCTTCTTGCATCCGCGCACCGCCGGAACGCGATACGAGTATGAGGGGCGTTTCCTCTTTTACCGATCGTTGTCCGAGTCGTGCGATTTTCTCTCCTACGACGGATCCCATGGAACCACCCATGAAATCGAACTCCATTACGCCGAGACTGACATCAAGGCCCTTCAGTTTTCCGTATCCCGTCAAAACCGCTTCGCCACCATTGTTCTTTCGGTCGGCTCTCGCCAAGCGGTCCGCGTACCCATCGAAATTCAGCGGATTGACCGAACGCAAGTCCGCATCGGTTTCTTCGAACGTCCCGTCGTCGATGAAGACCTTTACGTACTCAGCTGCAGGGATGCGCCGATGAAAGTCGCATTCGGGACACACTTCGAGCGTTTTCTGGAACCGCTCGCGGAGATCCACATGACCACACTTCGTACACTTGTCCCAGGCGTCAGCTGGAATCTCCAGCTTGTTCCGGGACGGCCGTTTCTTGCCTTCTTTTCTAAACCAGGCCATGCACAAAATTTCCGGTGAGAGATATGGTCCTGACCACGTAAAAAACGGGTGTCAAATGTGACTGGGTTGGGCAGACCCCGCTAGCCCTCCGCGTACCCGCCATAGCGCGTCTCCCAGGCCGTTCGGAACGCGAGCGCCATGCTCAACAAGCAGATCATCGCAAACGACCCACCGTATGAGAAAAATGGAAGCGGAATACCCGTGACGGGAAGCAAACCAATCGTCATGCCGGTGTTCTCCACGATGTGGACGAACAGCATCCCGATGATGCCGGCGACCATGAGGCTAGAAAATGCGTCAATCGAAGTCCGAGCGATCCGCAGCAGCACGATCAGCAACACCCCGAACAACGTGAGGGTCACCGCAACGCCAGCAAAACCGAACTCCTCACCAACGATGGAGAACACGAAATCTGTATGTTGCGCCGGGAGGAACGCCAATCGTTTTTGCGCTCCCTCCAAGAAGCCATTGCCCAAAAGGCCACCCGACCCGATCGCAACCTTGGATTGGATCACGTTCCAACCCGCCGCTTGTGGATCGACCTCCGGATTGAGAAATGACAGGATGCGGTTCTTTTGATAGTCGGCAAGACGATTCCACAGACCGAAAGCAAATACGCCCATGGCAACGTTGCCAAACCATATGAACGCCCCTTCCCGCACGTATGGGCGCATCCAAACGAGCAAAATCGTCATTACGACGATCCACGCGCCCCAGAGTCCGGTCGAAAACGCCAGGAAGAGACTGATGACCGGGGACGCGAGCAAAAGCAACAATCGCAAGCTGACACCTACCCAATAGAGCATCACAAAGAGGATGCCGATCAACACAACCGCGCTGCCCAAATCCGGTTGCAATCCGATGAGAACGAATGGTGCCAACACGATCATCACCGACGGTATCAGGTCAAAAAATGTCTTTGGCGCATCTTTGCGGGATCCGAGATACCGTGCCAACATTAACGCGGTCGCGAGCTTCGCAAGTTCCGCCGGTTGTCCTATGCGAATACTTCCGACACTCAACCACGACTTGGCACCCGCTGCGGTACCCGCGCCCGTGCCCGCGAACAACGTAGCGATCAGTAAGATGATTGTTGCGATGTAAAGGTAAGGCGCCAACCATTCTACGACACGCGGCGACACGCGAAAGAGCATCGCCGCCACAAACGTCCCAAGGACAAGCCACACCAGTTGGCGCACCCACATATTCGCCGCAATCGTGGGGAAGTCGGCTTGGCCAGCGGAGTACAATATCGCAATTCCCGGGAGGATCAACGCCAGGATTGCAATGAGTAACGCGCGGTCAAGACGCCGGTCATCCATCGTGCTCAACCGCCAATGAGGACCGAGTCGGCAAGTGGAAGCGGTTGCGGTGCAGAGTCGGCCGGGACTAACAATCGAATAGAACGGTCAAGTGTTTCATCGGCACCGAACAAATGACGTGCAATCACATTTGTTACGATCGGTGCAACATCCGATCCGTGCTCCGCGAACTCCACAATGGCGCCGACGACGATTTCCGGTGCTTCCGCCGGTGCAAAAGCAATGAACCATCCATGGTTGGGGCCGTGGGAATTTTGCGCCGTTCCGGTCTTGCCGGCAATGCGCAAATTGGCAATACGCGAACGGACCGCGGTTCCCTGCTCCACCACCATCACCAGCGCTTCGCGAAGTTCGTCAATCTGTGTGGGATCGAGTCGAAGCCCCGAAGCCGGGCGATATTCGACCGGCTCGCTCAACACAAATCGCGGTGTCGGCGCGACGCCGTCATCGTTGGCCAACGCCGCATAAAACCGAATCATGTTAAGCAATGTTTGATCGTTTTCACCCTGCCCAATCGCCAAGTTCAGGGTTACCGCTCGCGTCCATCCACGAGGCCCGTACGTCTGGTCGTAGTAACTTGTCGTTGCTGGAAAAAACGACTGGACCTCGTTGGGCAAATCGACGCCGGTGAGTCCAGAAAATCCTAACTGGGTGCCGTCCTCCAACAAATTTTGCAAACCGATTTTTAACCCGAGCTGATAGAAGTACACGTCGCACGAGTGTTGAATTGCCTCGGCAAGCGTCAAGGATCCGTGACCCTCCGTACGCCAACATCTAAAGTATCGAGTGAAATACGGCATGCCACCGTGACACGGAGTCGTCATCCGCGTATCCATCGTGACGATACCCCGACGCAACGCCATGGTCGCGACGGCGAGTTTCCAGGGCGACGCGGGTGGGTACCGACCCTGGACCGCTCGATTGAGGAGCGGATTGTCCGCGGAGTTACGAATCTGATCCCACAGGCCGACATCAATACCGCCGACGAACGCGTTTGGATCAAATGACGGCGCGGAATACATTGCCAGAACGTCTCCGTTGCGGGGATCCATGGCCACAACGGCCCCGCGAGCCTCGGCTGGGAATTGCGACTGCACGAAAGACTGAAGGTCCAGATCTAATGTGGTCCGCACGGTCTTTCCCTGCACCGGTGGCGACGGCGCAAGCACTCCCTCCTGTCGCACCGTTCGTCCGAACGCATCGACCTCGACATGGCGCCGACCGTCGCTCCCACGCAAGAGAGAATCATACTCTCGCTCGAGACCCGACCGGCCCACCACTGTCCCGTACCGTGCGCCGGCAACGCTACCGCCCTCCAACTCTTGTTGGGTAATCTCGTTTACGTATCCCAACGAATGGGCGAAGATATCTCCGTGGGGATAGTGGCGTTTCGGTTCAGCCTGAATGGTCAGACCTTGCAACGCAACACGCCGCTCTTCCAACGCACTGACAACCTCGAAGGACGCATCCCGCATAATGACAACTGGGTCGTCGATCCGCGCACGGGGTCGGTCGAGAATGGCTGCGACCTGGCCTACATCAAGACCGATGAGGTCCGCGATGAGACCCATCGTCGATGTTAGGGAATCCCGGCTCGACCCTATCAACGATATCGTGTAACCGGGAACGTTGTCGGCAAGTATGCTACCGTGTCGATCAACGATAAGACCACGCGGAGCAGGTAAGATGGAAGGTCGAATACGGTTTTGATCCGATTGAAATAGATATCGGTCTCGCCCCATGACCTGCAGACGAAAGAACCCGAGGCCAATCGCCCCCAATGCGAACGCGATAAACCAACTACCCAGCGTGGCCCGACGTCCAATTGCGTGGGGATGATTCCATCTCATCGAACGATCATCCTTTCAATTGTTGCCAACCCGCAACCAACCACGAAACATGCTCATGAGAATCACACCCGTAGCGGTCGTGGTCGCTGCGAGTACAATTGACCATGTACCCAATTGCCACAATAACTCCCGCCCCATGGTCCCACGGCTCGCCAGCAGCATCAGGAGGTCTCTTACCCAAACTCCGGCGAACAAGAAACCCGCGTTCACGACGAAATTATCGGGGAAGAAAACGTCCTTCCCCCAAGCCTGAAGATAACCAACGACCGTGTGTGCGAGTGCTCCGGCGCCAAACGCAATCTGAGAGAGCGCATCTCCCACGATCCCAACACCGAACCCCGCGATGGCAGCGCGGCCAGGTCGCACCCTGATGGCATACATCATGAGCGCCAGCATCAGAAAATCCGGTGCCCATCGGGGGTTCCCTAACCAGGGGCGTACAACAAAATGCATCAGTACGAGCGCCCCGAGGATAATCCAAAGTCGATAGGGTTTGGCGTTTGGGATCATCGACCGGCGCTAGAAAAAACCCGTTCGACATCCACACCGACGGTGAGGATGATAAGAACATGGGAAAGGGTGGTGAGTCGAACCGCCGGTTCGATCAAATAGGTCTTGGTGAATCCGGTTTGTTCTCCGATCAACTGACGAACGATGCCAACCGGAATACCACGTGGATACACTCCACCGAGTCCGGACGTCACGATGGAGTCCCCGGATGCCACCTCGACAAAATAAGGAACCTCTCTCAGTTCCAAGAACGTGGTAGCACCGTCGGCGACACGCGGCGCGACGATGCCACTCACGCGTCCATCTCGCGTCGACGCGCTTGCTCGAAAGTATGGATGGGTCCACGTGTGAACAATAGACGTCCTCGCATCCACCGTTTGCACGTGCCCGACTAAACCGGCGCCGGTTACCACGGGAGCCCACTGCCGCACACTGTCACGCGCACCAGCGGTAACGATGAGCGTGTTGGACTCATCGGGTTGGACTTGATGTAGCGTTTCCGCTGGGACATGACGAATGTTCATGCGGGACCGGAGCCGCATCACCGTCCGAAACCGTTCGTTTTCGGCACGCACAGTCTCCAACTCATTGGCGCGCAGAACGGCAGAATCACGTTCAGCCACGACGCGCTCGAATTCCGTCCTACGTCCTCGCACTAATTCCGTCTGTTCCTGAAGGGCAAGGAATGGTGCGAGGACGGTACGTCTCATGGCCGACGCTATGCTATTGCTGACGTTTTCGGGTATCGCTCGCGCACCAACCGCGAGGACCAAGCAGATGATAAAGGCGACAGTGTCTCTACGCGAGGCGTACGAATCCGATCCAAAGTCCACGGGATTTTAGGTGGTCAGGACGGCGCGATACTTCTCCGGGTCATCAAGGATCCTTCCCGTCCCACGCACAACGCACGTTAACGGATCCTCGTCAAGCCGTATTGGAAGCGAGGTTTCTTGTGACAGTAGTACGTCGAGACCCGAGATCATAGCGCCACCTCCAGCCATCACGATGCCCCTATCGACAATATCTGACGCCAACTCCGGTGGTGTAATCTCTAACGCCCGCCGCACCGCATCGACAATTTGTTGGATAGGTTCTTGAATCGCTTCGCGAATCTCGGCAGATCCAATTCGCACGACTTTTGGGATACCCGACACGAGGTCGCGGCCTTTCGCCTCCATCTCTTTGTCTTCATCGACCTGCGCGGCGGACCCGATTGCAATTTTTATCGCTTCGGCGGTGGGTTCGCCAATCAGCAAATTGTAATTCTTTCGCATGAACTGCACGATGGCCATGTCGAGTTCATCTCCACCCGTTCGGATGGATGTGTCGCTCACAATACCAGCGAGCGCAATGACGGCGATTTCAGTCGTGCCGCCGCCAATATCGATAACCATATTGCCGGTCGGTGTTTCAACGGGTAGGCCCACACCAATCGCCGCCGCCATTGGCTCGGCAACCATGTACACCTCTTTTGCACCGGCCGACTGGGCACTGTCACGCACGGCACGGCGCTCGACACCCGTGATACCACTCGGTACGCAGATAATGACTTTTGGTTTAACGCGGAAGACGTGCTTATTGATGATGGTCGAGAGAAAGTACCGCAGCATCTTTTCCGTCACGTCAAAGTCGGCAATGACACCGTCTTTGAGTGGCCGCACTGCGACAATCGACTCCGGAGTACGCCCCAACATGCGTTTGGCCTCTAAGCCAATGCCCAGCGCTCGACCGGTTGCCTTATCCACCGCCACGACTGACGGCTCGTTCAGCACAATCCCTTCGCCCCGAACATAGATCAACGTGTTCGACGTACCGAGATCCACGGCGATCTCCGTAGCCGGGAGCAAGTTCCCCATGCTGAACTTTGGCCACGACAATTTCATACGACTCAGAGCACAGTTTCCAAATCTACGAGTGATAGCCCAAACGCCTCCGCCACCCCAGGATACACAACTTGCCCCCGAACCACGTTCAACCCAAGGGCCAACGGCCGACTTGCTTTACACGCATCGACCCATCCCATTCGAGCCAGTCGTCGGGCATACGGGAAGGTCGCATTGGTCAGCGCCAACGTGCTCGTCCGTGGAACACCGCCCGGCATGTTGGCCACGGCGTAGTGAATGACACCGTCGACGACGTAGGTGGGGTCCTGGTGTGTCGTTGGCTTTGCCGTTTCGATACACCCACCCTGGTCAACCGCAACATCGACAATGACAGCGCCCTGTTTCATCGACTTCAAGTCTTCGCGTCGTACAAGACGGGGGGCCTTTGCGCCCGGTAACAAGACGGCGCCGATCAAAAGATCCGTGCGCTCAAGTTGTGTAAGGATGTTGCGCCGGTTGGAGTAGATCAACCGAACGTTTGCCGGCATTACATCGGACAGGTAACGAAGTCGGTCGAGCGATAGGTCAATGACCGTGACGTCCGCACCAAGTCCGGCGGCCATCTTTGCGGCGTTCGTCCCCACGACTCCACCACCGAGGATCGTGACTATGGCCGGTGCCACCCCGGGAACACCTCCCAGCAGCACACCCATGCCGCCACTTGCCTCCTCCAGATACTTTGCGCCCTCCTGTATCGACATCCGTCCGGCGACCTCGCTCATTGGTGTCAGCAGCGGCAATTCGAGATTTGGGAGTTGGACGGTTTCGTAGGCAACAGCCACACAGCCACTATCCATCACGGCGCGTGTCAGATCCTCACTCGCGGCGAAGTGGAAGTAGGTAAAGACGACCTGATCGTTTTTGATACCAGCCCACTCAGAATGGATGGGCTCCTTCACCTTCAATATCATATCCGAACAAGACCACACGTCGGCGGCTTCTTTTACGATTTCACAACCGATATCTAGGTAATCATGGTCGGCAAATCCGCTACCCAGGCCCCCTTGACTCTCGACGACAACTTGATGCCCATCGGCTACTAACGCTTCGGCGCCCGCAGGCACAAGCGCTATCCGATTCTCGTTTGGTTTGATTTCCTTCGGTACACCGATGATCATGTGCTTCTTTCCAGTCAGCTCGGACCGAGCCACACGGACGTGTGTCGTTCTGGATCGAGAAACTCATGAGCGACCTCCGCGACCTGCGTTGCACTGACGTCGTCGATGTCGACAAGCACCTGATCGATTGTTTTGTAAGGTTGTCCGTACAAAACGAATCCGGCTGCACGGTACATACGAGCGGCGGCGGTTTCAATAGATAGAGTGACTTGACCTTTCAGTTGTTGCTTTGCTATCGCCAAATCATCTCCAACCAATCCTTCGTTCGCCAAACGCCGCATCTCTTTTTTTATTTCATCACACGCTTGCTCTGCCGTGGATGGATGCGTTCCCACGTACACACCCGTCATACCGGTCTGCTCGTAAAACGATTGATACGCATACACGGAATACGCCAAGCCAAGTTCTTCTCGCACCCGTTGGAACAGGCGGCTGGACATGCCTCCTCCCAACACGGTGTTCAGCAGCATCAGGGCGTACCGACGATCGTCGCCATTGGAAAACGTGTCTCGTCCGATCACGATGTGGCTTTGCGCCAATTCGCGATCAAAACGCTTGGTCATGGGTTGCGCGGCCACCGGTTGCTCAACGGGCTCCCGTTTCGGGCCGGGTTCGAACGTAAACCAGCCACATTTGGTGAGCATCTTCAAAAGTACTTCGTGATTCAGGCTTCCGGCCGCCGCGATAACCACACGGCCAGGATGGTAAGCCCTGCGGTGCAGGTCGCGGAGATCATCCGCATTGAGATCCGTTACGGTTTCCCGGGTGCCCAAAATAGGGAAACCATATGGGTGTGCCGGCCATAGAACTTCGCCATGAAGATCAAAAACAAGGTCGTCAGGAGTGTCTTCGACGACGCTGATCTCTTCCAACACCACGCGGCGCTCGAGTTCTAGGTCAGCCGCCCGTAAGACCGGGTTTCTGACCAGGTCCGTGAGCACGTCCAGCGCTCGTGGCAGGTCTTCATCGAGGACCCGTGCTTGGTAGGAGGTGTGATCTCGCGCAGTAAAGGCATCGAGGGACCCGCCACGCACTTCCAACTCCAGCGCGATGTCCCGTGCGGATCTGCGCTCCGTGCCTTTAAAGACCATGTGTTCAAGGAGATGGGATACACCCATCTTGGGACGGACTTCGTGCGCTGACGCAGTTTTGACCCAAATGCCGGTGGTTACCGATCGAACCCCAGACATCTGTTCCGACACAACCGTAACGCCGTTCTCCGCGTCCGTCCGGTACAACCCGTCATCCAGCTTGACTGTTTGCATGCGTTAGTCTTCCGGCTCCAACACCGCCTTTCGAGAGAGACGCATGCGGCCGCGCTCATCGATGCTCAACAGTTTTACCTTGACGATATCACCCTTCTTCAAGACATCTTCGGTCTTCTCGACCCGTTTGTGATCGAGTTCCGATATGTGACACAACCCATCCGTTCCCGGCATGATCTCAATGAACGCGCCGAAAGCCGTGGTGCTCTTCACCGGGCCTTCGTAAATTCTTCCGATCTCCGGTTCTTCGACAAGGCCTTCCACCCGTTGGCGTGCTGCATCGCCAGCGCTGCCACTCACCGCCGAGATGGTCACGACACCCGAATCGTCGATATTGATTTCAGCACCCGTATCCTCTTGGATGCTACGAATGGTTTTGCCCTTGGGACCAATGACGTCACCAATCTTTTCCGGATTGATTTGAATGGTAAAGATCCGCGGCGCCCACTTTGAAAGATCCTTACGGGCCGTCGGAAGTTCTTTTTCCATTTCATCTAAGATGTGCAAGCGCGCTGTACGGGCACGACTCAACGCCTCATTCATCGTGTCCAGGTCGAGCCCGTCGATCTTGATGTCCATCTGGATGGACGTGATCCCCTGACGGGTGCCAGCAACTTTGAAGTCCATGTCACCGAGATGGTCTTCGCTTCCAAGAATATCGGTGAGGATGGCGACTTTGTCGCCTTCTTTGATCAACCCCATCGCAACACCGGCACATGGAGCCCTAAACGGCACACCCGCATCCATCAAAGCCAGCGAGCCACCGCACACCGTTGCCATTGACGATGAGCCATTGGACTCCAGCACCTCGGATACAATCCGTATCGTGTAGGGAAAGTCCGAGTACTCCGGTAGCAACGCCTGCAACGCCCGCTCGGCCAACGCGCCGTGGCCAATCTCGCGCCGGGAAACACCACGAACCGGACGCGCTTCACCCGTTGAAAACGGCGGGAAATTATAGTGGAGAAGGAAACTTTTGGTTGTTTCTTGTGGCAGGTCTATGCTGTCAATACGCTGTTCGTCTCTGATTGACCCGAGTGTAATGGAAACCAGTGCCTGGGTTTGACCGCGTGTAAAAAGCGCGGAGCCGTGGGTCCGGGGGAGTATGCCCGTTTCACAATCAATGGGTCGAACTGTTTCTAGGTCCCGCCCATCGACGCGTTCTCCCTTCTCAACGACTTGTGCGCGCATGGCGCGTTTTTCAAGCGAGTAAAAAGCCGCCGAAACATGTTTTGTTGAATCCGGATCCTCTTCCGCAAAAAGCTTTTTGACTTCTTCTCTCAGAACATTGACCGCGTCGGCACGGCCCGCCTTGTCCGCACCGTTGATCGCCTCGAGTAAACGGCCACCGACTACGTCTTCGACACGGCTGGAGATGTCGGCGGGACATTCCTGGCTTTCCCATTCCATCATTGGTTGGGACGCCTTGGCAATGATCTCGCTTTGCATCTCGACGAGTTCACCGATGGCCTTATGCGCCTCCACCAACGCCTGCGAAATGTCCGCCTCGGCCAGTTCGAGCGCGCCACCTTCTACCATCATGATGTTGTCCGCATCGCCTGCCGCGACCAGGTCAATATCGGAGTTTTCGAGATCCGCAAACGTGGGATTGACGATCCACTTTCCATCCACGCGGCCCACCCGCACACCCGCCACCGGCCCGTCCCACGGGATTTTCGAAATCGAGAGCGCGAGACAAGCGGCCGTCAACCCGATGACATCCGCGCCGTTTTCCTGATCGGCAGAGAGCACGTAGATGAACACTTGCACTTCATTCTTAAACCCGGCAGGGAACAATGGCCGCAACGTGCGATCAATGAGGCGACACGAGAGAATCTCACCGTCGCTTGGCCGACCTTCGCGCTTGATAAAACCACCGGGGAATTTGCCCGCCGCGTATGTCTTTTCTCGATACTCCACCGTCATTGGAAAAAACGGCAGATGTGAAGGTTTATCCCCGACAGTTACGGCGGCCAAAACCATCGTATCGCCAAATTGCAGCAGGACGCTACCGGCCGCTTGTCGGGCGAGTCGCCCCGTCTCAATGCTCAGCGGACGTCCGGCGAACGTTCGATTTGTCTTATGTACCATGGTTTTCCTACGAGAACATCGGGAAGAAAAAAGGCGCCCAGCGTGTCGTCACCCCGGACGCCCCACGTCGTTTGACGCGGTGCTTAATGACGAAGACCCAGCTGCTCGATCAAACCTCGATACCCGGCCAGGTCTTTACGTCGAAGGTAGGCAAGTAAGCGCCGCCTTCGACTGACCATTGCCAGCAACCCGCGGCGTCCGTGATGATCTTTTTTGTGTGCTCGAAAATGATCGGTTAGCGTGTTGATACGCTCTGTGAGAACCGCCACTTGCACTGGCACCGACCCTGTATCCGAATCACTCAGTCGGTGTTTCTCGATGACGGCCTGCTTGTCAAACCCCATGAAATGTGTATCCTCACAACACGTGAGCCGAAATTGTTGTTATTGCTCGATTTATATCAGCTGGGCAATGTAGCTGGGCCCCCGTACTGTGTAAAGTCCACATGGCTCTCGACCCCGAAGAACTCCTACAAATCACCCTGGCGGGCCTCACCTTGGAGCGTTTCGTGGGGCACGGTCGGTTCGCCTGGGTTTATCTCGCCCGCAATCAGGACGACGGTCATCCCGTAGCCGTAAAAGTCCTCGCGCCCAGCTACGCGGGTGAATCGGAATTCGAAGGTCGCTTCCGCAACGAGGCGGAAACCGCCTCGCGGCTCGATCACACACACATCATTCGCATCAGGCACATTGGCGCAGAGTCTGGCTTGACGTTTCTGGTGATGGACTACTATCCGGATTCACTTGCCAATCGTGTCGGCAAGAACGGCGTTGGACCGTCCGAAGACTTCCTCACTCAGGTGGCGGACGATATTGCGGGCGCGCTTGCGTTTGCTCACGACGCCGACATCGTGCATCGAGACATTAAGCCGGACAATATCCTCCTCGCCGGGCCGTGCTGGCCGATTTCGGCATAGCAAAAGCTATGTCCGCGCTTGTGAGTGGAACGGGCGCCAACATGACAATTGGAACCCCGCACTATCTGTCACCCGAACAGGCCCAGGGTCTGAAAATCGACGGCCGAAGCGATCTCTACTCGCTTGGCGTGACACTCTATAGAGCCGCCACGGGGGCCCTGCCATTCCGATCTGTCGATTGGTTTGAACTAGCCCGAATGCACGTCGAGGATCCTCCCATCCGCCCAACACAAATCCGACCGGATCTGAGCAGTCACCTCGAAAATATCATCCTGACCTTGTTGGCGAAGTCACCGGAGGACCGCTATCCGACCGCAACCGCTCTGCGACAGGACATCAGACGAATCCGCGCGCTACGACAGGCCACCGAAGCGACCCGTACTCCGCGATAGATGGCTAGGGATTGGGCGCCACGTGAAGTCCACACCGTAGGCGCTTCGCGTAGGGGTAGTCCGGAGTCGCTACAACAGTCCGGCGGATGGTTAGAAACCAAACCGACCGCTTAGAGACCAAAGACACGCCTCAGATCGTTGGTCAAGGCCAGCACCATGATCCCCAAGAGAAGCACAAGACCAAATTGGGTAAGTCGCAACCGGAGCCCCATAGATAAAGGCTTGCCGCGAATCCCTTCAGCAAACAGAAAAACGAGTTGGCCCCCGTCCAACACCGGAATGGGCAGCAGGTTAAGGATTGCCAGGTTGACGGAGAACATGGCCATGAAGCTGAGAAACGCAAAAGCGCCCAATCTTGCCGTCTGACCCGATATCTGCCCGATGAGAACGGGGCCGCCCAGTTCCCGCGCAGACATTCGCCCCAGGACCAACTCTCTGAGGGCGAACAAAATAAGCCGGGAGTCGGCACCCACTTCACGAAAACCACCTACCACCGCTCCACCAAGACCGACATCTATTCGACGGAAGGGGTTCTGTTGTTGCACACCAATACGACCAATCTCTTCGACATCGCCGGTCAACCGATCAGTGACTGATTCCAACCGGGGCGTTGCAGAGAGTTGCACAAGCGTATCGGCGCGCACCACAACAAAGTCCAAACTTTGATTGGCGCTCACCTCGACGATGCTCCGCATCTCACTCCAATCGCGCACCGTGTCTCGGGCAATGCGGACGATCAGGTCACCGGGTTCAAACCCCGCGTGGTCCGCCGCAGAACCGCCTTGGATCAAAGAAATGCTGGCCGGACGTTTAGGTGGTAGTGCGGCCAAAATGCCTTCCCGTTCCTCGGCATCGAAGTTGACACTGCCCACGGAAATTGGCTCGATATCGCCCGCGAATTCAAATACGAATGGTCCGTTAGTGGGACCGAATATTTGTTGGCCGATATCCCCCCATGACGCAATCGTGTCGCCGTTGATTCGAATGATTTGGGCACCATACGGTAGCGTACTCAACGCCTGCGCGGTGGCTGGTAGGCTGGCAACGTCCACCGCAGCGATTTGTGTGGTAGGATCTTCGCCGCGGCCGTAAATGGCCAATAACCCAACATGGACGACATAGGCGAAAATCATGTTCATGATCACGCCAGCGGATATGACGAGGATCCGTGCTAACAGGGATTTGTTTTCAAACAGTTTATCGGGTGGGAAATCTTGTCCGTCGAGGCCACCCTCCAATGCGTCCATGTCTGAGTCTTCGCCGGTTGCCATTTTCACATAGCCACCGAAGGGGATCCACGAGATGACATACTCGGTTTCGCCCCGACGAAACGAAAGAGGTGTTGCGGGTCCAAGACCAATGGAAAAACGTGGCACACCAATCCCGACCGCCTTGGCCGCCCAGAAGTGCCCGAGTTCGTGCACAAAAATGAGCACTCCCAACACAATGATTGTCGCGCCGATTGTCAGCAGCATGCATCCTCCGCGGTCTTTCTTGCCCAACGATCAACCGACAAAACTGAGTCCAGGTCTGAAGCGGGCTCGCCTCTATAGCGTTGTAGTACGTGATCGATAACGGCTGGGATTCGACTAAACGGAATGCGATTTCCCAGGAACGCCTGAACCGCAATCTCATTTGCCGCGTTGAATGCGGTCGGTGCGGTTTCACCGACACGGCCCGCGTTCACACCGAGGCCAAACGTCGGGAAGTCGTCGTATCTAACAGCCTCAAAGGTCAGGCCACTGGCTTGCACGGGGTCAAAACGTTCGACACCGCCGTCCGTGAGGCGTTCCGGATAGGTCAGTGCGTAAAAAATGGGCAACTCCATTGATGGACGCCCGATCTGAGCGAGTATGGATCCATCCACGAACTCAGTAAAGGCATGCACGATGGATTGTGGGTGCACGACCACCTCAATCTGATCGTACGTCAATCCAAATAGATAATGCGCCTCGATGACTTCGAGGGCCTTGTTTGCCAATGTTGCGCTATCCACCGTGATCTTCTTACCCATCTCCCACGTCGGATGTTGCAACGCATCGGACACGGTCGCTTGTTGGATTCGCTCGGGTGACCACTCCCGGAATGGACCACCGGATGCGGTCAAAATAATCTTTGAGACGTCTCCATGTTTCCCACCGGCAATGCACTGCAAGACCGCGCTGTGCTCTGAATCAACGGGGACGATCTCCCCACCGTCACGAGCGGCGTCAAGGACCAGTGACCCGGCCATCACCAACGTCTCTTTGTTGGCCAACGCGACTCGTTTGCCCGCGTTGAGCGCGGCGATGGTTGCGCGGAGGCCCGCCGCGCCGACAACGGCATTGACGACGATATCGACGTCTGGGTGGGTGGCTGCTTCGACTAGGCACTCAGGGCCTGCTCCATGCACAGAGCGCCCATTGGTGGCAAGCCACTTGTCGCCAGGGGCGCTATTGACCAAACCGAGGTACCGCGCGCCCGTTTGGGTTCCCTGGTGCGCCAATTGGTCCCGGGAGTCGCGTGCGGTGAGCGCGACGACGTGAAAGCGGTCACGCTGCCGTGCCACGACTCGCAATGTGGACGTACCGATCGAGCCCGTCGAACCGAGTACGGCGATCCCCTTGCTCACAGCACGCCAAAGGTAAGAAGAAGCATGGAGGAGATGGGCAGTACCCAATACAAAGAGTCCAACCGGTCAAGCACGCCACCGTGTTCGCCAAAGAACTTGCCGGAGTCCTTGGTACTGGCAGACCTCTTGAGCAGTGACTCGGCAAGATCACCAATCTGACCAAACACGCCCACGGCGACTCCCAGTATTACCAACTGCACAGGGGAAACGATGAAGCCTGACGGTGCAAGAAAGAAAAAATTAAACACGAACGCCACCAACACGGCGCCCACCAAACCTGAAACAGCTCCCGACCAGGTCTTGTTGGGACTGACGACCGGGGCAAACTTGGGCCCACCGAACATGGAACCGCCGGTCATCGCGAATGAGTCACAGATCCACGTCATCACGAGGGGAAGGAAGACCAACCAGGTCGCCGCAAGCGGTGCAACACCCTCGACGCCGTGGCGTAAAAAGAGGATAAAAGATGGAAGTGCTGAGGTGTAAATCGGCGCGAACGTGGTTGCACAAATAGTAGAGAATGTTTCGGGACCAGGTTTGCGTGTCCAAATCGTCGATGCCAACGCCAAGAGAAACCACATGACGCCCAGATACATGGCCCAAACGGGGTTGAGTCTCTGGGGGCCTACGAGCAGATACGCTGACATCGGGAACGCCACGGCACCCAGCACACCCACCCAAACGACTGGCTTTGCCCCGACTTTTTGCGCCATGCGATAAAATTCCAGCGTGCCGACGACACCTAACAAGCCGATGGCTGCCACCATTAACCAACCGCCAACGTACACCATGCCAAGTGTCAGCGGGATCGCGATCGCCGCGACCAAAATCCGACGACTTAACGACGACGCCACTAGACGGTCACTTTCCCAAACCGCCTCTCTCGACCCTGGTAGTCGAGAATGGCCTCAAACAGGTTGCGACGCCCAAAGTCCGGCCAGAATACCGGTGTGACCAACAGCTCCGTGTACGCAAGTTGCCACAGCAAGAAATTCGAGATGCGGTGCTCGCCGGACGTCCGGATCAGTAGGTCGGGATCACCCCACGGCGCCGTGTACAGGCGTTCTGCAATTTTATCTTCGGTGATTTCGTCCGGCGACATACGTCCGTCTTGCACGTCCTCGGCCAGCATTCGTGCGGCACGGGTCAGTTCCGCGCGCGACGAATACGAAAGGCAAAGATTCAAGTTCAGTGTTGCGCCGCCGGCGGTTTCTTCGGACAGAAGGCGAATGGCATCCTGCGCGCCCGGTCCAAGCCTATCCAGGTCGCCCAATACATGCACTTCAACGCCGTTCTCGCGTAGTTCCGCGGTTTCACGAGCAATATATTCTTTGAGTAAGGCCATCAACGCGGAAATCTCGTCGGCGGGCCTTGACCAGTTTTCTTGTGAGAATGCAAAAAGTGTGAGCGTTCGTACGCCAACCTGTCGGCAGGCTTCGACTACCGCGCGCACGGACTTCATTCCCGCCTTGTGTCCCGCAGGTCTGGGCAACATCCTGTTCCGTGCCCATCGGCCGTTGCCATCCATGATGATGGCCACGTGTTGTGGCACATCGCCGTTAAGTTTTACCTGCGTTACTAACTCGATTTCGTCGGCGTTGCGGGAGAAAGAGGACATAGACGAATGGAAGTCCGCACTCACACCTCCATGATCTCCGCTTCTTTGGCCTTGATGAGCTGCTCGATCTGTTCGATGGCGTCGTCATGGAGTTTCTGAACATCTTTGTCGGCGTGGCGCTTTTCATCATCTGATACGTGTTCGACTTTTTTGATGTGAGCCAGCCCGTCAGTCCGTCCGTGCCTCACGCCAATGCGTCCGTCTTCGGCAAGCTTGCGGACCACCTTGACCAGGTCTTTGCGTCTCTCTTCGGTTAACGGAGGCAGCGGCACGCGAATAATATTTCCGTCATTCGACGGATTGAGACCGAGTTCGGAACTCTGAATCGATTTCTCGATGGCCGGTATAATGGTTTTGTCCCACGGTTGTATCGTGAGCATGCGGGGTTCCGGTGCCGATACCGATGCCACCTGACTCAACGGTACCTGTTGGCCGTACGCTTCGACACGCACGGTGTCCAGTAGACTGGTTGTGGCCTTCCCGCTGCGGATGGTCGACAATTCGCGTTTCGTATTGTCGAGCGCCTTCCGCATCGACTCTTTTGTGTTTTTGATGATCTCGGTGAGGTCGCTCATCGCACTAACGTACCGATACGCTCGCCGTGCAAAACGCGTCCGATAGCTCCACGTTGGTTGACGTTCATGACGACGATCGGTAAACCGTTGTCCTTACATAGACTGAACGCATTTGCATCCATGACGCCGAGCTCCTGTTCGATAGCCCGCTGGAAAGTAACTTCGGGAATAAACTCCGCCTTCGGATCCACCTTCGGATCTG
>JAZDDD010000759.1:0-3742 GCA_036679545.1 Gemmatimonadota bacterium
GGCGATGCGGTCCCAAGAGAAATCTTTGACCGCAATAGCACGCAACTCCCGGCCGATCTCCTGACGTTGATCGTGCTCGTCGTAACCGGATGGGTAGAGGTACTTTAAAGCGGCTTGGATTTGCCGGGGAAGTTCCTCGACGAATCGGTCCCGGTCGAGTCGCATCAACTGGGCTAGTTCCGGTTTGCTCGATTGTACTGCATCCACCACGTCGCACAAACCGGCGTGATAGCTGCAGATCGGGAGTACGCCCGCCGCCATCGCCTCTACGGCCACCATTCCGAACGCCTCGGGCCACTTGCTCGGCACGACGCTCACGCTCGCCATGGGTAACAACTGGCTCAGTGCGGAGTGATCGAGCATTCCCGTTATCGTAACGCGATCAGCCTCAGCCGTGGTCAGCCGTCTGAACCATCGGTCAACGTCCACCTCATCTGCGAAGTTGCCGGCGTCTACGCAAGATGTTAAGGCACGGCGATCCCCCGCGCGGAAAGCCTGAAGCATTCCTTCGAGATGTTCGCGATATGTTCCAAACCCCACGAAGACAAAACGGACCTCCGGCATGGCCGCTAAGACGGTGGGAACAGTGAGCATCAACTCACCCACGCCCTTTGCGGGTAAAAACTTACCGACATACAGCACAATCGGTTCGTTGGACTGTAATCGAGGCCACCGCTCTAGTAGATCTGCATCAACAGCACGTTGGTCGTACGTTTCACCACGGTCTACGAGCTGATTGTGGTAGGTGTCATTGTTGTCCGCGTCGCTTGCCGGTACGCTGGTCGCTCGTCGCCCGGCGCTGTTCCGCTCGATCATCTCACTAACCGAATTGACAAAGCGAGATTTATCGGACGCCATGTCCGTGGCCAAGTGAAACAAATCCGGATCCATCCCCGGGGGCACCACTTCGACGCGTTGCATCAGGGACAGATTCGGTTGTGTGCTGAAGACCTCCATCACACGGTTGCGCACGTACTGCGAACCCACGAAGATCCTGCTTGCCCCGCGCAAACCCTCGATTGCCAAATGCATGAGACGAGGATTGGGAACCAGCGTGTACTCGATCGCGCTGCCGTGAATCTTTACATCATACGGCACGCCCGTCCCGTTTAGACCGCGCTTGGCGATGACGGGTCCTAACATCACGTGGTTTGTGAGCACGCGATCGGTGCCAGCCCGTGCCACGCGGCGTAGACATGCGGCTGTCAGCTCGATATGTGTCTCAACTTCTTCCGCCGTCATGTTGGGTATCGTCTTCACGTGAAACCCGTCGTACCGATCCATGACATAAACGGGGAGTAGGTCGTTGATGTTTGGGACAATCACGCGAAGCTGCCCCGCGCTGGGGGCTGTTTTCGGTACAGCGTCCTGGGGACCGAGATACTCGTTCACAAATGGTAGGGAAGCGGCCGAGCGATCTTGGCAGATGACGGTTACGGCGTGGCCTTGAGCGCACCACGCTTGGGCCACGTTAGCGACATAGATGTTGGAGCCGGTCCCTTGTAGCAGGTACCCGTGGAGGAGTGTCAGATGCATGGGCGAGCTTCTGAGATGCTGGTGATCAACGGCGGTTGGTGGTCAACCGATAAGACTGCTGTGCCGTCAAGCGTGCTTTTTGACTGGCTATGCGGATGCGGTCGTACTCGTAGGATGTCACAACGTAAACATACGTACGGCATGGTCGAGTTTCCAAATCTTTCAATCATACCCGTTACCTATTCTGGCGTCGCCGATCCAACATCTCACGCAAAATTGCGAGGTCCTATCGATCTCGGGGGTCTTACGGCGGCCACGACGTCAACTTTTCACAGAAGCCGGGACGTGACCATCCGGACGCCGGCGGCGCGAGCGGGTTTTGAGGAACGGGTTTGATCGTTTTTTGCCGTATATGTATCTATCGTACATATTAATACATATGAAGACGACACTAAATATTGACGACGATCTCCTGGATGAAGCACGTCGGCTTACCAATATTGATGAAAAGACCGCGCTCGTCCGCGCGGGCCTCGAAGCCTTGATTAGTATCGAAAGTGCTCGGCGGTTAGCGGCGCTCGGTGGTACGCAGCCCAACTTGCGCTCCGCACCTCGGCGGCGGAGTGCCACGAGATCTTGATGATTCTGGTCGATACGTCGATTTGGATCGACCACCTTCGTCGGGACAACCCGCGCCTCGTCTCCCTTCTGCGCGCTGGCCAGGTCTGCTGCCACGACTTTGTGATCGGTGAGTTGGCGTGCGGGCAGCTCCGGCAGCGATCTGATATTCTGTATTATCTCTCAAATCTTCCGCTGGCGACGATGGCCAGACACGGTGATGTGTATGAGCTGATTGAACAGCGACGCTTGTTTGGGACCGGTCTGGGCTGGATCGATGTACATCTATTGGCGGCGGCCGCGATTGACGGGCTACAACTGTGGACTGAAGACAAGGCTCTGCGGGATGCCGCGAACAAAATCGGTATCGCGTCTTGACCCGCTTGAGGACTGCGATTACGTCCACCCTCTCAGGAAACGGATTGTCATGGGGCGTCACATGGGTACACAAGGGCATCCGAAACTGACAGCGCGTTCCGGCTGTGCGATCGCACTCACGGCGTCATTGGTCTTACTCCTTTTTCGATAGTGAGTGTTGTGGAGCCCGCGGGCCGATGGTTACCCCGAGTGTTCCGAATCACTCCGGATGGTGAAGTGGAGTTTTTTGCCGATGGGTTTCGCGGGGCAAGCGGCAACACGATCGATAGTCGGGTCGGTTCTTCCAAGCCAACATCGCGGCGGGCAATGCCCGCTGCATATGCTCACCAGCGGTGTCCCATCGCGGCGCTCGCGGTTTAGTGTGGCCGCATCCCAATCCCAATCGGTAAACAATCGGCGAACGCCCAAGATGTGATGAGCCCCCGGCAATTCCGGATCGAAGGTCAATGCCGTATTCAGGAACCGCTCAGCATCCGGCCAGTCACCGACCTCCTGCCGAATTGTCGCGAGCGCCACATATGCTGGCGCAAAGGTTGAATCCGCCTTCAAAGCTTCTTGGAGATACTCCTCGGCTCGCGGCAAGTTGGGCTCGGGCACGGAGAGAACGTATTCCGCCAAGGCGTACGCGTCGTTGGCCCGAGACGCCGAACGATCGACGGTAGCCAGCGCCGGCCCTTTCCGCCCGTTTACGGCGATCGCGGTTGCAAACACCGATATCGCTATTGTCGCCGCCATCGCCCAATAGTGGCCGCGCCACGTACGTCGGGGCACGTCTCCAGAACCAGTGCGGCGAATGACGTCAGTCCATTGTGCCTGATTCTCCCGTACTTCCAATAGGAAACGGTACCCCAACCGAGGCAACGTCTGGATGATGCGGGGCGTCGTTGCGTTGTCACCAAGGCTTTGCCGCAACTGGTACACACAAAAATTCAGCCGTTGATCCAGATCGAGGTATTCTTCCGGCCAAACGGCCGCCCAAAGGTTTTCCCGCGTGACCAGCTCACCCGGTCTTTCAATGAGTTCACTGAGAAGTTTCGCGGGTGTTGGTGCTAGCAATGCGCGGTCCCCGTCCCGATAGAGTTCTCCGGTAGCGCGGTTAAAGTCGAATTCGCCGAATCCTACCACCTGGTCCATTGATATCTCCTCCAACTCAAATCGTCAGTGCATTGGGCCGGTCCATGATATTCAAACCGTATTCATCATATAGAACGAACACGGGCCTAGATTGACGACACCCACCGTCTGGGCGACTCGTCGTCGGTGCGTAGAT
>JAZDDD010000076.1:0-2107 GCA_036679545.1 Gemmatimonadota bacterium
TCTGCCCGGGAACTTGAACAATACGGCCTCGTCGTTCGGGTCTTTCCCGATGAAGAATTCGAAGCAAGCCTTTCGAGCTACATTGCCAAGATCACCGGTAAATCCGGGCCGGTTTTGCAGCTCGCAAAAAGAGCACAAGTCGAATCGTACAATTCGACGTACGAGGAAGCCCTTTTCACAGTGGAAAATCTCTATCTTCGCGATCTCTTGTCGTTAGCCGATAGTCAGGAAGGGATCCAGGCGTTTCTCGAGGGCAGACCACCCAAGTGGCAGGACGAATAGGTGCCGCGGCCGTTTTGGCCGTACTGATCCTGGTCGAAGCGTGCTCGTCACGTGCTGCCGTACCAGTCGAGGTTGCACCGCAGCCAATACCGACGATGGCATTGGCTGGGCGGACGGTGACACTCTATCCCATTTCGCTGATTGTGCCCGAGCGGGAGCTGGGGTGGGACAGTCTTTTGTCCCCACGCGCACTGGCACTGGCGCAGGCCGACAGTCTTCTCGCCAAGGCCGTGACGGAGCGTGCCCCCGAGATCGTTTGGGTACTACCCGAGGTGTTACGCCGGACCGCTCGCCAAGCCCCCGGTATGTTTGCCAATCCGGACCAGATGGGAACGGCGGTGCTTCGCAATCCCGGATTCACCAAGCTGCTAGACCCCCTTCGCAGTCAGCTTAGACTGTTAACCGGCGCCACGGGTGACAGACTTGCCATGATACCGGCCAGTCTCGTATTTGTTAGCGATACCAGTGGTGGTGGACGCGCCGAACTTACCATGGTGCTCGCCGATGTACGAACCGGCGCGATCACGTGGCGATCCGTAGCACGAGCCGTAGGCGATGATCCCTGGGACGCGCTGGATCGCGCTCTGGAAACCATTCTCCCAATAATGCCGTGACTCATCGTTTGACGCTTATTCCCGGAGACGGGATTGGTCCCGAGATCACAAAAGCCGCGCTGTGTGTCTTGGATGCGGCCGGAGCGAAGATAGAATGGGACGAACAGATTGCCGGTGTTTCGGCTCTTGAGTCCATCGGCACACCGCTGCCGGACGCCACCGTCGAGAGCATTCGGAAACACCGGTTTGCACTCAAAGGACCTCTTACCACGCCGATTGGAACCGGCTTTCGTTCGGTCAACGTTGCACTGCGGCGAGAATTTGGTCTCTTCGCCAACGTGCGTCCTGTGAAGAGTTACGTTCCGGGTCAACGATACGACGATATCGATTTGGTTCTCGTACGCGAAAACACTGAAGGTCTCTACATCGGTTTCGAGACATTGGTGGCGGTGGGGGACGATCCGAAAGCCGTCGCGCAATCGACCGCGATCGTCACGCGTATCGGCTGTGAACGAGCCATCCGATACGCTTTTGAATACGCAGTCAATCACGACCGAAAACGTGTTACGATCGTACACAAAGCGAACATTCTGAAAGCTGTGAGTGGTCTTTTTTTGGATGTAGGGCGCGACGTTGCGAAGGAGTACCGCGGACGGGTGGAAGCCGATGACGTTATCGTCGATGCGGCCGCGATGAAGTTGGTGATGAACCCCTGGCAGTTCGACGTCCTCGTTACGACAAACATGTTCGGTGACATCCTGAGTGATCTGATGGCCGGTTTGGTTGGCGGTTTGGGGATGACACCGGGTGCGAATATCGGCAGCGACGCTGCCATCTTTGAGGCGGTGCATGGATCGGCTCCCGATATTGCCGGGAAGGGAATTGCGAACCCATCGGCTCTGATGCTCGCGTCCTGTCAAATGCTCGACCACCTCGGTGATGCCCACATTGCCACACGTATTCGGACCGCAGTTTCGGCGACGGTTCGCGCCGGAACATCTACGCCGGACCTCGGAGGAAATGCTTCAACTCTGGAATTCGCAACAGCCGTTGCCAAGCGGCTTAACTGAAAAGCATTGTCCTCGCTGCGATCGGGAGGTAAACCTTGCGCTGGGCGAGCTGTGTCGGTTTTGTCGCAGAGGCATCGAACGGCGTGCGCGCCGCATCGCGCTGATCGTCGGTGTTGTTACGACGGTACCAGTGGCCATCAAGGTATTTTGGGACTTGCCGGACAATCAGATGTCTCGGACGGTGACAATGGTTGGGGTTGT
>JAZDDD010000760.1:0-2378 GCA_036679545.1 Gemmatimonadota bacterium
TGGTCGAGTAGGTCGTCAACGGCTCCGCCGACTTTGTAAGCCGAGCACACTAGGACGGGGGTCATAACGCCGCGCTGGCGCATTTTGCCAAAAAATTCGGGGCCTTCCATCTCAGGCATGAATATGTCGAGCAGGATACCACCGAATGTGTCGCCCTCCCGGTCCAAAATCTCCAACGCCTCAGGGCCGCTTGCCGCCTCGAACGTGTCGTAGCCGAATTGCCGCAGTATTCTGGCGCCCACATTTCGCACCATAGCCTCGTCATCCACAAGAAGAATGCGTTCCGTTCCGGAAAAGCTCTCCAACTGACTGCTATCTCGCATCTGCGGACTGGCGGGCGCTGGCGCGCCGGACGCGACTGGAAGGAAGAGAGCAAACGTGGACCCGTCACCGGGATGACTCCACACGCGAACTTGCCCCCCGTGTGCCCGTACTTGCGAGAACACCATTGCCAGGCCGAGTCCGGTTCCCTTTCCGGAGGGTTTGGTGGTGAAAAACGGTTCAAACATCCGCGAAACGACGTCGCGGCTCATTCCCTGGCCCGTATCGGCGACTTCTAGCCGAACGTAACAAACATCATCCCCGATGGCCGTGGAAAGACAATCAGCTGGGATGCCAAGGGACGTGGTGGCCCGAATGACCAGTTTGCCACCGCCGGGCATAGCGTCGCGTGCGTTGACCAACAGGTTCATCAAGGCCTGATTGACTTGCGCTCCGTCGGCAAGCATAGGCGGCAACTCGTCATCGGCCTCAACACTCACCCGCACATCTCTCGGGAACGTTCGCTCCGCAATCTTCGTTACGTCGGCGATCGTATCCAGCGTGTTAATCGCCTTGACCTTCGGTTTTTCCTTACGAGTAAAACTCAAGAGTTGAGTGCAAAGGTCACGCCCGCTCAACGACGAGCGCTCAATAAAGTCCATCGACTCCGCCACGCCGTCGTCAAGATCAGATATCTGCTGGGCCAAACCGGCCGACGCCAAGATAACGGTCAACAGATTGTTGAACTCGTGCGCCAAACCGCCAGCCAACGTTCCCACCGCTTCCATCTTCTGCGACTGGAGGAGCCTGGCCTCAAGTGCGTGTCGCTCCGTCATATCCATGATGACACCAACAACCAATGACGGTTGGCCACGTACGCCGGCTATCTGAATGAGCGTAAGCAAGGCCGGAAAGTTAGGAGCAGTTTTCCGACGAAGCTGCAATTCACCATGCCAACGCCCGCGTTCCTTCAAATGCTGCAACGCTTCAATGCCCAACTGCAGCTGTTTTTTGGAGAATAAAAGGTCACGGATATCTCGCCCAGTGACCTCGGCGTTGGTCCATCCGTGCAACCGTTCGGCCGTTCGATTCCAATACCGGACATGACCACTCACAGTGGTCGCGATAATGGCGGATGGAACTTCCTCGAGTAAGTTGGCGTGAAATCGGACCTGTTCCTCCGCCGCTATCTGTGCGGTGAGATCGCGAAAGACGAACATCCGGCCAATGACCGTATCGTCTGCGAGACGCACGGGATGCGTGGACCATTGCAACACCCAACCGCTGACCAATTCCAATCGCTTGCCGGTTACCTCAATGTCGGGATCGCCAAATACGATTTCGACGGCGACCGTGCCCGCGTTTGTCGATGCGAAACATTCCAAAAGCACGTCGCGCGCTACGCCATCCCTTACAAGCCGCTCCGGGATGCCCCACATATCCAAAAAAGCCTGGTTGTAATGGATGGTCTTTCCGCTTGAGTCGGATACGATCACGCCCTCACCCGTGATTGCGAGTTGGGTGCGGAGAATGGCCAGTTCTTGAGCGAGACGATCCTCGGAATCCAACGTGGCCGAATGAGCGTCCACCAACGCATCGATCCGATCGCCGAGTTCTGAGCTAAAACCGTTTTGTTGGGGGAGCACTTCAACACCGGGCCGGCACAACGATCCCAATTTCTCGGCCTTTTCACCGTTTGACAGCACGATGAGCTGATGGCCGTATCCTTTGGAGACCTTTCTGACAGAGGTTTTGAGCCGACTGCCCGCAACACCGGTGGACATGACTACCACATCAAATGTGGCATCCTGCATAACACCCGTGGCATTGGAGAGATTGTCAACCACGGTGCAATCATGCCCACGGCGTTCGAGTTCACGACACGCCGCTTGGGTAGACTCGTTCTTCTGATCGACTATGAGGACCCGGCCCAAACAAACACCTCATACAACAGTTCAACGAGTAGCCCCGGCCCGACGGGTCGTTGAGTAACATCTAGTTAATATTCAGTAACCCCAAATTTGACAGGCACTTATGACCTGTCCCCCCGGGCACCCCCTGCCCCATGCTTACCCTAGGTTCTACCGAACATCGGCACGGTGAGGCGGGTCACTAAA
>JAZDDD010000761.1:0-13905 GCA_036679545.1 Gemmatimonadota bacterium
GACATCGGCCATGGGCACATCCGGATCCAACGCTTCGAGTGCTTGCCGGATGGGTGACGTCAGGGCCAGTGGGTTTCCGGCGCTGCGGACCGTCATGCTGAGCGGTGTCCATGGAAACCATCGGAAGGGAAAGTAGATGGCTTCGCGGCCTTCTTCCGTGATTGATTCGGCGCGTATGTTGCCGACGACTCCCACGACCTCTGCGGCAATCCGATCCGGTCGCATACCCAACGAGTCAAATACGAAGACCGTCACGTCGAGTTGTTTGCCAATTGGGTCCTCGCCGGGCCACGTGCGCTCGGCCAGGTTTTCGTCGATCGCTACAACCCGACGAGCGTCTTGGCGATTGTCGGCCGGCAACCCCGACGAGCGTCTTGGCGATTGTCGGCCGGCAACAGAAAACGACCGGCGACGATTCTGGCATTCACCGCGTCAAGGTAACCGGGCAGGACCGCCTTATAGTCGGCCTTGTTCTGTGCCCATTGGTCCTCCGTAGCGTCGCTGGTTCCGTACGAATACACCTGGAACTGGTCTCCGCCTGCCAATGGTAATGGGGCCACGCCGCCCACGCCTTGCACACCGGGCATACCCTGAATTCGTTCTTGCAGCCGGTCAACGATGTCCGCCCTGGCATTGGGATCGAAATACTTGAACAGGGGCAACGGGACGCCAAAGGTGAGGACATTCTCGTGGCTGAAACCCGGTTCTACCTGCCGCAGCTTGGAAAAGCTCCGCAACATGAGGCCGGCGCCCACCAGCAGCACAAGCGACAACGCCACTTCGCTCACAACCAAGGCCGTGCGGATCTTGTTGCCACGCGTGCCGCCGGCTTCGCTGCTTCGATCTCGGAGGGCATTGGCCAGGTGAGGGCTGGCCGCTTTCAGCGCAGGGGTCAAGCCAAAGAGGAGTGCGGCCAACACCGTGGCCCCCATCGTAAAGGCGAGCACCGTTGCGTCGATGCCGATGTTTTCGAGACGTGGCAAGTTATCCGGTCGCATGGCGACCAACGCTTGGTTTCCCCACCACGCCAACCCGAGACCCAGTACTCCGCCCGCCACCGAAAAGACGGCGCTCTCGGTCAACATCTGCCTGATAATGCGACCTCGGCCACCGCCGAGTGCTGTGCGCACTGCAATTTCTCGTTCCCGGGACGCTGCGCGCACAAGTAGTAGATTGGCCACGTTCGCGCACGCGATAAGCAACACGAAGCCCGCCGCCGCCAACACGGCCATGAGCAGTGGTCGCACGTGCGCTACGATATCCTCGTGCATCGAGTTCACCGTAATGTGCATGCCGGACCGGGCGTGGAACTGGTATTGCTCCCGCAACGACGTGCCCAAGCGGTCCATCTCCGCTTGCGCCTGCGGCAGTGTGACGTCTGTTTTCAACCGACCCACTACCGTGAAGAAAGCGGTAGCGCGGTCGCCGAACGTGATCATGTTTGAGGGTGCCGCGCGCCAAATATCGATGTCAGTAGACATGCCGGCGTCCGGTGGCAAATAGATGCGGAAACCCCGCGGCATCACGCCGACGACTATACACTCCTGCCCGTCCACTTGAAGGCTCATGCCAAGCACGGCCGGATCGCCGCCAAATCGTCGCTGCCATAGCCCATGACTAAGAATGAGTGCGCCGGGTGGAAACGTAGCATTGGGATCGCCAAAAGATGCGGGATCGATTGGCGGTGCATCTTCCGGCACGAATTCGCGGCCGATCAACGGTGATACGCCCAACACGTCCAGAAAATTTAGCGACGTCCACCCAACCAACACTTCCGCGGCGCGTCCCTCCCCGGTGAGCGTACCTTTGTTAGGTACCGCCACGGCGAGGTCCTCGAACAACGTTGTCTGTTGCTGATAATCGACGAAGTCCGGACCGGACACCAGCGCACGCTCGACGTTCGAGTTGGCCAACCGATTCCACACCAGCACGAGTTGCTCGGGCTCCCTGAATGGCAGGGGCTGAAACAAAACGGCGTTGGCCACGCTGAAGATGGCGACGTTGCTGCCGATCCCGAGGGCCAGTGTGAATACGAGCACCGCGGCGAATCCGGGCCGCTGGACAAAGCCCCGAAGGGCGTAACGAAGATCCTGTATGAATACACTCATGGCTCAACGCTAATGGTTGGACCACACCGCGGCAACGGGCGGGCCCTCAACGGGCGGCCGCGCTTCCCGAACAGCCTGTTTTTCGGCATGGGCGGGTGTAAACACACGCTCAGTGGGTGGTCAAAACGACTTCAATCCGATGGTGATGTCCTGATTTCCGTGTCACCGACCCGCCAGCAGCCTATATTGGATCGGCCTGCCAAGAAGACCTGCCAAGGCATGGGGCCGAAACCCGCACATCCTCTTGAGCGTCCATTGAACGAGGAGCACATGAAACCCCACGACAAGCTTACGATTCTGAGGAACCGCCATCGCGCGCGAGACATGCGCCTTTTTCGAGAAGCGGTGGAGGCCTATTTCGATCGAACCGAATACGTTGCCGACGATTTGCCGGTTGATTGGGAGGGGGCCCGGGCTGCCCGCGCACAGATCAACCGGATGCTTCCGCGTGCAATCCAAATTGTACACGCCGCTGGACTCGAGGCCTCGACTGACACCGCCACCGATCCCGGCCCCCGGGTCGCGGATGTCGATGCGCTCCGCAATATCTTCGGCGCTCGGTACGCCAACGGTGGGGAGCAGGACATCCTCGACGTCATCGATATGGCGTTGGGTGTGTACGAGGCGGGGCGCTTCGGCGCATTCGCAAGAACGTTCAATCCGCTCTACTACGTTGTGACCGTACTGACTTTCGTCGCCAAGATCCCGCGTCGAGCGCTAAACGCCATTGGGATTTTGCCACAACGTTCACGCGCGCCCCGTATGCGGCCGGAAGATATCACGCGTCTCGAAGCGGTGGCGTCTCGCCTCGCGGACACCGAAGAATTGATCGAGACACGTTTGGCGGAGATACGTGAGCGACAGGCTCAGCAGTTAGCCGAAAACGCCAGTCAAATAACAGAGCTTGCCGAACGGCTAGACTTTACAGAACGTGTCTTGGCGCAGCAGCGGGCTGTCGATCGCCTCAGATCACCAAACGAACAAGATGTCCCCACACCTGTATGAGGAGGTATGCCCCGATGATTCGACGTTCTTTGCTATCAGTTTTCCTTGTGACCGTGGCGTTCGTGTCAGCCCCTTTCACGGCGGATGTCGCAGCGCAGAGCACGGAGTTGCGACGGGGACGGACGGTAAGCGGAACACTCGTCGAGGGAGATACGGCGCGCTACACCGTCAATGTTGGCGACGACTACTTCGTTTTTGGTGAAGTGAACCAGATATCAGTCGACGTACTCGTGCGTGTACTTGGCGCCGACGGCAATCAAGTAGCGCGCTTTGACGGGCCAGGCCGTGGCGGCGAGCGGTTTGCCGGTCCAACGGAAGATGCCGGGACTTACACCATCGAAGTCATACCCGTGAACGACCAAACGGGCGAGTACGACATCACTTTGCACCGTGTCGAACCTCTCGAAACGGATCCCAAGAAACTTACAGACCAATTGATGGCCCGGTATGACGGCGACGATTCGCCCGGTGCTGCCATTCGTGTGTGGCGCGACGGTCGGGTGCTGTTCTCGAAAACGTATGGCATGGCGAACCTTGCCTATGGTGTTCCCTTTGACCCCGACACCCGCACCAACATCGGCTCGACATCGAAACAGTTTACCGCGTTTGCGATAATGCTTCAGGCCGACCGGGGATTGCTGTCGCTGGATGATGACATTCGCACGCACATCCCCGAGCTGCCCGAGTTCGAGCAGACGATCACGGTTCGTCACTTGATCACCCACACCTCGGGGCTGCGCGAATTTCTCAATCTCCTGTTAATGAGTGGGCGTCGCCTGGATCGCGGCGATTGGGTCGATCGTTCCGAACTCATCGATGTCGTCCAAAAGCAACCGGTGCTCCAGAATGCGCCGGGCGACGAGTGGAACTATAACAACACGGCGTTTGGACTTGCGGCGGTTATCGTCGAACGAACCTCAGGAAAGGACTTCCACGTCTTCATGCAGGAAAACGTCTTCGGGCCGCTCGGCATGACGCGAACGATGGTCCGGCCATCGGTCAAGCACATTGTTCCCGACATGTCCGAAGGCTACACACCCGGACCCGATGGTTTTCTGCAAATTGGCGATCTTGGTGGTGCCATGGGAGCCGGCGGGATCTACAGTACGATAGGCGATCTGCAAACGTGGGTTCAGAACTACGCAAACCCCCGCGTTGGTAATGCAAAGATCTTCGAAGACATGATGACGTCCTACGTGCTCACCAATGGAGACGAGACGGGTTACGGATACGGCTTGTTCGTTGATGAACAGCGTGGGTTGCGGCGTGTGCAACATGGTGGAGCCGACGTCGCTCACCGCTCTATGCTGGCCTACTACCCGGAGATCAACGCCGGTATCACCGCGCAGAGTAACCACGCGGGTTTTAACGCCAATGTGGCGTTTCGACTTGCGGCTGCCTTCTTCTCCGACGCGATGGAGCCGGAGGAAGACGACACGGAGACAGCGGACTTCGATGCGGAGAACTACGATCCAGAATCCTTCGATGACTATGTTGGACGATATTCGCTGGATGCCGCACCGGCGTTCATCCTGACGTTTACACGCGAAGGCGACACGCTTTTTACGCAGGCCACCGGGCAACAGCGTGTCGAGATCGTTCCAACGTCGGATTCCACGTTTTCGCTGACGGTGGTCGAAGCGTCCGTCGTTTTTCATCGTGACGAAGACGGCGAAGTAGATGGACTGACGTTGGATCAGAACGGAGAGAATCACGCAACGCGGATAGATGATGAGGAATCGCCGGCGTGGGAACCGACCGTAGAAGATTTCGAGGACTTCGTGGGTCGGTATTTCAGCGAGGAAATCGAAACGTTCTATGACATAACGTTGGAAAGCGATACGCTTGTCGTTCATCATCGGCGTCGCGACGAGGCCAATCTGACGGTGGGTGAGACTGAGGACGCGTTCTCAGGAGCGGGATTCGTGTTTTCATTCGAACGTGATCGCAATGACATCGTGATCGCGTTCTATCTGTCGAATGGGCGGACGCGGGACGTACGTTTCGAACGGGTGCGGTAATGAAGCGTTTTGGCCCGGCCTAGATGAAGCTCCGGATGTCCTGCTCAGTGTTAGTGGGCGTGGTCACCGCCGCGCTGCTGTCGTCGGACGCGGCAGCACAGGTCATTCGAGGCCAGGTTGTTGACAGTGTGCTGGGTCGCCCCGTGACCAACGGGTTTGTCGTGCTTTTGAGTGAATCCGGAAGTGATCTGGTGCGGAGTTTGACCGACGACCAGGGGCGGTTCGTGATTCAGTTGATCACTCCTGGTACATATCGAATACGCTCCGAGAGAATCGGGTATCGCGCGAAGCAAACCATGTTACTCCGCGTGCGTGCACGCGAATCGATTGATGTCGCGCTTCGGGTCGTCAGTATCCCACGTCGCCTGGAAGAGATTCGAGTCACTCGCGAAGGCGAATGCCGCCCCGCTTGGGAAGGGGTCGACACCGCCACACTGTGGGAAGAAGTCCGCAAGGCATTGACGGCCGCGTCCTGGACCGCCGAACAAGAGCATTACAGTTATCGAATGCACCACGTTGCGGAAACGCGCGTGCGTAACCGCCAACAAAGTATCGACATATCCGTGGCTCAAGCGAGCGCGAGTGCACCGTTCCGTGCCGAAGATATCGAACGCCTGCTCGACGAAGGTTATGTCGTCGAGGAGGATGGTCGGTGGACCTACTACGCGCCGGATGCAAACGTCTTATTGGACGAGCGGTTTCACGAAACGCATTGTTTCGGTACAAAAATCGGCGACGGCGACCACCGAGGTCTCGTGGGCTTGACCTTTCGTCCAATTTCATCGCGTCGCAAGACAGATGTCAAAGGCGTGGTCTGGATCGATAGATCCTCCCTGGAATTACGGCGGATCGAATTCGTCTACGAGCGTCTTCCGTTTTCAACGGGTCGTGCGGACCCTGGAGGATCCATTCGCTTTCAAGCGTTGGCCTCCGGTGCTTGGATTGTACACGATTGGGTGATCCGAATGTCCATTGTACAACGGCGTAGCCCGGGGGCGGTTGCACCAAACAGATTCCGGCCCAGCACAGAGGCGAGCGAGGGCTCCACCGTCATCGAGGCATTTGGTTTTGACGGGCGGCGGGTATACACCCATCGTACAACGGGACAAGCCACTCCTCACACACGCATCGCTGTTGTTGGAACGGGTTACGACGCCGTGACTAATGCGGTGGGTGAGTTCAGCGTCAACACGCTCTTGGAGGGGGAATATGTGATCACAAGTGCGCGCCTGGATTCGCTCGGATATCGGCGTGGGCGGGTGTCCGTGCGGTTCGAACCGCGCGATACGGTAACCGTCAATCTCACGGTGCCCAAGCTGGATGACGTCTACGACTATTTGTGCGATAATCCGCCCAGACGAAATCAGTTCATCGTTGTGGGACAGACTCTGAATGCACAGACAGACAACCCATTATCCAGAGTGATCGTCACGGCCACGACCGACACGCAGCAAAGAATCAGCACCCGAACCGACGAAGAAGGATGGTTTGTTCTTTGCCAGCTTCCAGCGACGCAAGAAATCCTATTGGAAGTGCGCGACGGTGCGTACACCGGTGAGTCAATCACGTTGCTCTTTAAAGACGGAGTCGTAACAGAACAGTCAAGGGTAGGGCGCAGAGAACATGACGCGCCCGAACGGATCTGGCGGGCAGACTTTCGCTTGCACACAAATCGTTGATTCACAGGTTCCTGGCCAACCGTACCATGCTTCGTTGAGTGCGCGGTGGATCTCGGAAAGTTCCTGACTCGCGGCAGCCAGGGAAACACCAGGCCCCAACCGCCCGATCGCATGTAGAAATCCCGCCCCACGATTGGTCAGAAAGGGGGATTGCCGCAATGGAATCCAGTAGTCGGTCTCAGCGGTCGGGTACCCAAAGCCCCTTGGCATGACACCGCGGACTTGCCACGTTTGTTCGTAGAACTCTATCGTGCGGCCGACAATCTGTGGGTCGGTCCCGAACCGGCGTTCCCACAATTCTTCGCTGAGGAAGATCGTTTGTTCCCCCGGCTCGCCCTCGTTTGCATTGTAGAGAGCCCCGAGCATGGGACGCACTCCGAGAACGGCCAAGAAGTCGCGAGGGGGGTGCCTTTATACCATCCTCTGCACGATGACTAAACCGATTCGCAGATGAGACTGTCTATTGAGTGCCGTCTTCGTTGTGCTAGCCGTTGGCGACGGTCACTAAATGTTCGGAAATCCTCACAGGAGTCCATTAATGGAGATTGTGTGTCGAAAGTTCTTCGTTCCCTGGTCTGATCTAGCACGATGCTAATTACTAAACCCCTGGAGCGAACGTGCGTCGCTATTCTGTTGCTCTTCATGGTAGTCGTGCCGCTGCACGTGCACGCTCAAACCGCGGATTCCAATTCCGGGCACCCCCGATCTCCGCGCGAGATCGCAGGAATGGACTTTTTGCTCGGTCAGTGGGAGTTAGCCACCTGGTTCGTGGCACCCGACGGTGGGGAAACGCCTGGTCAGGCACAACTTGTGGCAGCGTACGTACTGGATGGGATGGGAATCGAAGTCGAACAGCGATTCCCCTCCGATACGGAAGCGCCCGACTTCGTATCAACGACCACCTACGTCTTCAACCCTCGCCTCAACAAGATCTTCGGAGTGGGCATCAACACTCTTGGGAATACGAAAACGTACGAAGTTCGTTTGGAAGACAATAAGGTGATCACCCTCCAGTCCGGCATGCTCTTCGGCGGCCGGCCCGGTATCAACCGCATCACGTATCACGACATTGACACCGATTCGTTCGAGGCGCTCTTCGAACACTCAGGCGATGACGGCGAGACGTGGGTGCGCGAGTTTGGTTACACTGCCGCTCGGATCGGTCAATGACCGCTGCTAACGAGTGAGGAGTTGGCAATGCGGAGGCCATCGTCCTCGTCATACTCGCCAACTTCTTCTTCTTACCTTCTCTCTACCGCGTGCGGGCACTCCGGGGCCGCGAGACGTTCGTACGATCGATCTCGTGTGGCTATTCGCGGGTGGTTTTATCTCCGGCGTGTTGCTCACCAAGGGGTTGAGCCATTGGCGCACGGGACTCACCGATTAAAAAGGCGAGTAGAAGACAACGGGATTCTCAAAAAGGGCTTGACGTATCGGCTCAGCGGAGTGATATAGTCACAGAGTGACTTAAATGGGAGGGCGTTGTGCCGCCCGAATCGCTTGCCGAGTTTGAGCTTCTTGTCATGTTGGCGGCGCTCCGTTTGGGGCCCGCGGAAGCCTACACCGTGTCGATCGCGGACAATATCCAAAGTAGGACGGGGCGGTCGGTTCGACGGGCGAATGTCTACACGACACTCCAACGGCTCGAGCGGAAAGGGCTCATAACCACCCACCTAGGGGATGCACGGCCGGAGCGTGGTGGCAAGCCGCGAAGGCTCGTCACGTTGGAGCCCGTCGGCAAGGCGGCGTTACGATCGACGACGGCGGCCATCCGGGCCATGGTTGATGACCTGGACGAACCCATCGGACAGATAAGTTGACCGCGCCCAAGTGGGCGGCTGCACTGTTGCAACGTCTCGCACCGCCGGGCCGAGCCACGGATGTACTCGGCGACTTGCATGAGATGCACGGTCGTCGTGTGCAACACCGCGGACGTGCAATCGCGAATGCTCTGACCGCGTTCGCAACTCTGGATATGGCGTTTGCGCTCTTCCGTCAAAAAGTTCGCCGTAACAACCCGACCCATTCCACGCCGTCCGGGGGCCAACGGCCATTCCGGGGCGTGGATGGGAATCTGCGAGGGCCGTCCTCCGGTCTGAGCATAGACACCAGCAAGAGGTGGCAGATGCGCCGTACCCTTGAGGCTTGGACGACAGATTTCATGCACGCCGCTCGCTGTCTGCGACGCGCGCCGGGTTTCACCTTCGTGACGGTGGCAACACTGGCCCTCGCGATTGGTGCCAATACCGCAATCTTCAGCGTTATCGATACGGTGTTGCTCGATCCGCTCGACTTCCCAGACGCCGATCAGCTCGTTTCCATCCGAGCGTCCGCGCCGGGCTCCGACTTACCGGAGGAATTCGGCCCGGCGCCGGAGTTCTACATCCAGTACAGCGAGCAAGCCGACATGCTGGAGGACCTGGGGATGCATCGGACGGGCCAAACCACCGTGCGATCGGAGGATCACACCGAGAGGCTTTTTGTCACCCGCGCTACACCGTCCCTCTTTACTACGCTACGTGTCGCACCAGCGCTCGGGCGTCTGCCAACGCTTGAGGACGAGTCGGAACAGGTCGCCGTGATCAGCCACACGCTTTGGGAAACGTGGTTCGGTTCCGACCCGTCTATCATTGGTCGGCGGTACGAGGTCTCCGGAGCAATGCGGACAGTGATCGGTGTCATGGAAGCCGGATTTCGATTTCCGGACGATCGGATATCTGTTTGGATTCACACGACGTTCGATGCGGACGAGATCAGACCCGGAAGATTCGGGTTCAATCTCGTCGGAAGAATGAAGCCGGGCACCGATCCCGTTGAACTGAGTTCGCAACTCGCTGTACTGGCCAGCCGTCTTCCCGAACGCTTCGGCGGCCCGCCCCGGTACGCCACCATCATCGAACAGCACCGGCCAGTCGTGCGCTCGCTGGAAGAGGAATTGGTGGGCGATTTCAGGGGCCCGCTGTGGCTCTTGTTAGGCACGGTTGCGATCGTGCTCCTCATCGCATGCGCAAACGTTGCAAACTTGTTCACCGTCCGGGCGGAGAGTCGACGGCGCGACCTCGCCGTACGGCAAGCCCTTGGTGCGGGTCGAGCGGGCCTGGTCCGAATTCAGATGGCTGAAGCCCTTTTGCTAGCCGTATTGGGTGGCGTGTTTGGTGCGATGATCGCATGGGCCGGCCTCCCGTTACTTGTCCGTGCCGCTCCAGAGAACATCCCCAATCTCGCTGCGACGCGGCTGGACTCCGCCGCGATGCTTTTCGCAGGTGGGGTTGCCATCCTGTCCGCTTGCGTGTTTGGCCTGATACCCGCGATCAGATTCTCAAGACCGCAAATCGTTGGTGCCTTGCGGAAGACCGGCATGGGTGGGGAACGGGGTGGTCATTTGAGTCGCGACATTTTGGTTGCGGTGCAGACCGCCGCTGCCCTTGTGTTACTCGTGGGCTCCGGCTTGCTCATGCGAAGCTTGTGGACATTGAGTCATGTAGATCCGGGTTACGACACGCGTGACATCTTCACATTTCAGGTCGCGCCCGACCGCGACGAATTGAATGACGGGCCGTCGTTTGCCCAGTTTCACGAGGCGTTCATGGAGCGTGTGGGCGCGCTACCGGGCGTCGAGTCCGTGGGTCTGGTGAACACTCTCCCATTGGATGAAGGCGCGGGGACCAACCGCTTCACCACCGAGCGTCTCCTTGTCAGCGGCGAAACACCGCCGCCCATGCGTTTCACCATGGCGGGCGGCGATTATTTCCAGACTATGGGGATCAGTCTCACCCGTGGTCGACTTTTCGAACGCGGCGACCACGCGGTCGGGCCAACCAACATCCTCGTCAGCAATTCCGCCGCAGACTTGTTATGGGCCAACGAGGATCCCCTCGGCCAACGGCTCTTTCCGTCCTCCGATACGACGATTGTACTTACCGTAGTGGGGGTGGTGGAAGACATCTTCTTGGAAGACTTTCGGCAAGATGCGGCCGATCCGATGCTCTATCTCCCAATGGTTGGCCCCGAACCCAGAACCTGGGGGGTTGGGTCGCCGGCGTATGTCGTAAAGTCAGCACGAGCCGAGTTGCTGGCTCCGGAAATTCGCAACCTCATGCGTGAGTTCGTACCGGAATCACCGATGTACAGAGTATTCACTATGGAAGGTCTAGCGGCGCGCTCGATGGCCCAACTGTCTTTTACAATGCTCATGTTAGCCATCGCATCGGGGTTGGCGTTGATCCTCGGCGCAGTCGGTCTTTACGGAGTCCTCTCCTACGTGGTGTCCCGGCGGGCGCCAGAGATCGCAGTGCGCATGGCGTTGGGTGCCAAAGCACCGCAGGTTCGTCGCATGGTGGTCCTGGAAGGCGCACGTGTCACGCTTGCGGGTGTTGCCGTTGGTTTGTTGGCGGCCTTCGGACTCACACGCGTCCTGGACAACCTGTTGTTCGGTGTGGGGAAGCTGGACGTGGTTACCTTCGTTGCGATGTCAAGCGTGATGTTGGCGGTTGCCCTGTTGGCTAGCTACATCCCCGCGCGGCGGGCATCGTTGGTGGATCCTATGCGGTCGCTGCGAGCCGAGTAGTGGCGAGAGCTGTGACAGGGGTTGCCCGTTCGAAACTTTTGATGCCTTGTCACAGTCGTGTCATGGACCCTACGTTCCTTCGACCGTTGTGGTCGCAAAGCCGTCACAAAAGAATCCAGTGAACAAAAACCTGAAGATTGCGTTCGTCGCCACCGCGGTCGCTCTTTCCGGATGCAATGCGGGGGCTAAAGAGGCTAGGACTTCGCTGGCGGCGTGCAACGACGGCGACGCCGCTGCGTGCAACGAACTCGGTTATCAAACCTTCAGGGGTGAGCACGTTCTGCGCGATTGGCCTCGGGCAGCCGATCTTTTCCAACGGGCGTGTGATGGCGGTGCATCGGAGGGATGTGTCCGGCTCGGACGGATGTATGTCAACAGCGCGTCGGCATCACGCGGGTTCACGCGAGACTCGGCGTTGGCGGCCAACCTGCTCCAACGGGGGTGCGATGGCGGCGCGATGTCGGGCTGCACTAACCTCGGTGACATGTACCTGGAAGACGACAGCACAACGCAGGACGTCGAACCACAAGGTGTTGTGCAGGACCTCGCTCAGGCCGCCAGCCTGTATCAGCAAGCCTGCAACGGTGGGGAGATGCCCGGATGTACCAAGCTTGGCAACTTGTACCGGGAGGGTAAGGGGGTCGAGCAGGACCCCGGTCATGCGGGTAATCTTTATCAACAAGCCTGCGATGGTGACGCGGCGCTTGGTTGCTCCCACCTTGGTGAGTTATTTGTGCAAGGCTCCGGCGTCGTTCAGGATCTCGATCGAGCTGCCAGTTTGTTCGAGGAAGCGTGCGAGGTCGAGATGGCGGGTTGCTATAATCTCGGCGACTTATATGCAAATGGAACGGGCGTGACGCAAGACTACGACCGAGCCTATGAGCTTTTTACACAAGCCTGCGACGGCACGATGAGCCGCGGTGAAGGTTCGATGCCAATTGCTGAGGCCTGCTTCCGGGTCGGGGAATGGTTCGCTACCGGGACCGGTTTGTCTAGAGATCTCCCGCGGGCGGCGAGGCGTTTCCGTCGTGCCTGTCGTCTCGGGTACCAAGAAGCGTGTAGGAGACAATAGTGGAAACTCTGGTCTCGGCTGATAAACTCGCGAAACATTACAAAGACGTCGTTGCCTTGAACGACGTTAGTTTCATCATCTCCGATGGAGTCACCGGCATTCTCGGTGAGAACGGAGCGGGGAAGAGTACGGCCATCAAGATCTTCCTGGGATTGCTCCAACCAACCTCCGGTTCGGCAACTGTCCTCGGCGAGAACGCGTCCAAAAGCGTCGCCGTGCGTTCCAGAGTTGGATATATGCCGGAGCACGACTGCTTGCCGAGCAACGTGAGCGCCGCCGAATTCCTCACGCACATGGCAGAGGTGAGCGGTCTTCCGCCGTCGCGCGCGCGGACACGGGCCGCCGACACCTTGCGGCACGCCGGTCTGTTCGAAGAGCGTTACCGCGCGATGGGTGGTTACTCAACCGGTATGAAACAGCGAGTGAAGCTGGCCCAGGCTCTCGTACACGACCCAGCGATGATTTTTCTCGACGAACCCACCGCGGGACTCGATCCGGCCGGACGAGAGGAAATGCTCGACCTGGTACGGAGGACACATAGCGAGTTCGGTATCAGTATTCTTTTTTCTTCACACTTGATGGCCGACGTTGAGCGTACGTGCGACCGGATCATTGTGTTACAGGGCGGTAATGTGGTGCAGTCCGGTGAGGTCAGTCATTTCACAAGCGAGACCGAAACCGTCTTCATTGAAGTCGATTCCAATCACGAACGTCTGATTGCTGCACTGAAAGAACGCGGCGTTGTGGTTACCGTCGCCGGGAATGGACTAAACATCGAAGGCGCCGATGAAACCGTCTACAATCATGTTCGGGATGCACTCGTAAGTGCTGAGGCGCCGTTGCGCCGAATGGCACCCCGACGGCGCGCACTCGCCGAACTTTTCGCGCGGGACGGCGACGATGATATGAAGGGAATGACAACCGTATGACCGAGGCGTCAATACGACCCGAGGTCGCGACCAGTGTAGAAGGTACCGTCTTTGATATCGGGTATCAGACGTACGGTGGGCCTCGCGAGGGACGGCATCGCGCACGATACGCCGTGTTCAAGGACGGTGTACGGACCGCACTTGGCCTCGGCCGAGGCGCCCGCGCCAAAATATTGCCATGGTCATTTGTTGCGGTGTTGGTGGGAATTGCGTTCATCATGGCTCTCGTCATCGGTGCGATCTTCCGCTTCGGAGGTGATGCCGGTGTCGCCGAGCAACTGAATTTGCCAAACCATTCTGATTTCTACGGCATCGCCTCAATCTTCTTTTTTGTCTTCGCTTCCGTCGTTGCACCAGAGTTGTTGTGTCCAGACCGCCGAGATGGCGTGATCAACCTGTACCTAGTGCGACCACTGACCGGTTCGGATTATATCATCGCCCGATGGTTTGCCTTTCTTGTCGTGACGTTGATGGTCGCCTGGCTTCCGCAATTGGTTTTGCTAGTCGGGTTGACCATGGGTAAC